>CAZIII010000033.1:0-15568 GCA_964539425.1 uncultured Tissierellaceae bacterium
GGGTATTAAGTATATTCAAGTTCCTACGACTTTATTATCTCAAGTAGATAGTAGTATTGGAGGGAAGACAGGAATTGACTTTCTAGGATATAAGAATATTCTAGGTACCTTTTATTTCCCATTGACTTCTTTAATTGAAACTTCCTTCATCCATACCTTGCCAGAAAGAGAAATTACCTGTGGATTAGGTGAGATAATTAAATATGGGGTAATCCATGACTATAATTTTCTTAAATTTATAGAAAGAAATATTAAAAAAATCTACAGTAGGGATATGAGAATACTCCAACTAGTTGTTAAGAAAGCTATAGAGATAAAAGTATCAATAGTTAGTGAAGATGCATTAGATTTAGGAATACGACAAAAACTAAACTTTGGACATACCATAGGACATAGTATAGAATCTTTTTTCAATTATGACAGATATAATCATGGTGAGGCTATCGTACTTGGAATGATATATGAAAGTAAGATTGCTTATGAAAGAGATTTTATTGACAAAGAATATTATGAAGAGATAATAAAAATATTAAAGCCTTTAGTAGAGGAAACATCATTTACGGATGAAGATATAGAAATTTTATTAGACTATATGAGAAATGATAAGAAAAACAAAGCAAAAAAAATAGCTTTTATTCTACCTGTTGAAAAAGGTCAAGTAGATATATTTTATGATACTGATGATGAAATAATAAAAAAATCTCTCTTAAGCACATTCTAAAGAGTTCAAACAAAAATGGGGTGGAAATTTGCAATTAGAAAGAATAAGCAAATTAAAAGGTGAAATAAAGATACCAGGGGATAAATCTATTTCTCATAGAGCAGTAATGTTTGGATCCCTAGGAGAAGGTGAAACTAATATTGAAAATATCCTATTATCTGAGGATACTCTTAGAACAATTGAGTGCTTTAAAGAAATGGGTATTAAAATATATGTGGATAAGACCAAGAATAAAGTAAGGATAGTAGGCAGTGGAATACATGGATTAAAGCAACCCAAGAAGGCTTTGGATTGTGGAAATTCAGGGACTACGATGAGGCTTTTATCTGGAATATTAGTAGGTCAGGACTTTTCATCAACTTTAGTAGGAGATACTTCTTTATCTAAGAGACCTATGGATAGGATTATTACTCCATTAACAAAAATGGGAGGGAAGATAGAGGGGGAAGAAGGTAAGTATCCACCATTAAATATTTATCCTTCAAAGGAGTTAAGAGGAATTGAATATGAATTACCAGTAGCAAGTGCTCAAGTAAAGTCAGCAATATTACTTGCTTCTATATATAGTATATCTAAAAGCAGTATTATTGAAAAAAAGATAACTCGTGATCATACTGAAAGAATGCTAGACTATTTTGGCCAAGGTAAATTTAAAGGAAAAGATATTTATGTGCCAGGAGACATTTCTTCAGCAGCGTTTTTTATTGTTGGAGCTACCATAATTAAAGGCTCATCAATTAGAATAAAGGATGTAAATATAAACCCTACAAGAAGTGGAATTATAGATGTACTTAGATCTATGGGAGGAAATATCACTATAGGGAATGTTAGAAATATAAACAACGAACCAATGGGCGATATTGATATAGCATATGCACCACTGAAGGGGATAGAAGTAGATGAAAAAATAATAGGCAGATTAATAGATGAGATTCCAATACTAGCTGTGGCAGCAGCCTTTGCTGAAGGAGTTACGATAATTAGAAATGCAGAGGAATTAAAATATAAAGAAACAAACAGAATAAAAGCTATGGTAAATGAGCTAAAGAAAATGGGTGCAGATATTGATGAACTACCAGACGGCTTGATTATTCGTGGTAAGAAACAGTTAAGACCTTCTATTGTAGATACTTACAATGACCATAGGATAGCAATGGCTCTATCAATAGCAGCTTTGAATATTGAAGGAGTATCAGAAATAAAAAATAGTGAATGTGTAAATATTTCTTTTCCTGATTTTTATACTAGTATTTTAGGTTTAGTTGAATAAATTTTGATTTTTTATCAATAAAGTTCTATAATGAAAATATAGTTTATTTTAGGAGGAATACAGATGAGAAAACAATTACCAATAGCATTATCAAATAGGCATATACATTTAAGTCAAAAAGACTTAGAAATATTATTTGGAGAAGGTTATGAATTAACAAAGAAAAAAGATTTATCCCAACCAGGACAATATGCTTGTGAAGAAAAAGTAGACATAGTAGGTCCAAAGAATACTATAAAAGGAGTAAGAATATTGGGTCCAGTAAGATCAAGTACTCAATTTGAGATATCCGTAATGGATGCATTCACTCTTGGCGTTCCTGCTATTATTAGAAATTCTGGTGATATAGCTAACACTCCAGGAGCAAAGCTTATTGGTCCCAATGGAGAGGTTGAAATCAACGAAGGATTGATAGTGGCTGCAAGACATATCCATATGCATACATCTGATGCAGAGGAATTTGGAGTAGTTGATAAGCAAATGGTTAGCATCAAGGTAGATGGACCAAGAGGATTGATTTTTGATAATGTGCTGATCAGGGTACACGAAACTTATGCTTTAGAAATGCATATTGATTTAGAAGAAGGAAATGCTTCAGGAGCTAAGAATGGAGATTTAGTTGAATTAATTAAATAATTATATTGGATAAATGGAGGTTAGCTATATGACGAATATATTGAAAGCCATAGATCATACAGTCTTAAAGCCGGAAGCTACAAGGGATATGATCAAACAACTTTGTAATGAAGCAATAGAATATAAATTTGCAGCTGTATGTGTAAATCCCTATCATGTAAATTTCTGTAAAGAAATCTTAAATGGTTCAGGTGTAAAAGTAGCTACTGTTATAGGTTTTCCACTAGGGGCTAACACAAAAGAATTAAAAGCCTTTGAAACTGTAGAAGCAATAAAAAATGGTGCTGATGAAATAGATATGGTAATAAATATCGGAGCACTAAAAGATAAAGACTATGCAATGGTTAAAGAGGATATACAAGGAGTAGTAGAAGCATCCAAAGGCAAAGCTATTGTTAAAGTAATTATTGAAACTTGCTTGCTAACTGATGAAGAGAAGTTAAAGGCATGTGAATTGTCAATGGAAGCAGGAGCTGATTTTGTAAAGACATCAACAGGATTTTCAACAGGAGGTGCAACATACGAGGATGTAAAACTTATGAAGTCTGTAGTAGGTGACAAACTTCAAGTTAAGGCTTCTGGTGGAGTAAGGGATTTAGATACAGCAAAGAAAATGATTGAAGCTGGAGCTACTAGGCTTGGTACTAGTTCAGGTATTAAGATAGCAGAGTCAATAAACGAAAAATAAATAATTAATTATTATCTCTTTCTTGTTATAAAATTTGCAAATATAGCAAAACTATAATAAGAGGAGGGATATAATGAAAAAATATCTATTGTTTATTATTATAGCTTTATTAGGAACTCAATTTGGATGCAAATCAGATATTGATAAGAAAATTGTTGAAGTTGATGACCCTCAGAATAGCTCAATTCAAGTGTCAGCAGAGGATAAGGTGATTATTGATAGATCAGAGGACTTATCAGATTTTGTTGTTGAACTATTTGGGATAGATGATGCTGCAACCATTATCTTTAATGACACTGCATTAGTTACTGTTGTCATGGCATATGATAGTGAGCTTACGGAAGACACAAAAGAACTAATAAATGATTTGGTAATGGAGAAAGATTTGGAAATAAATCAAGTTATAGTTTCCAATGATGAAAAGACATTTTTTGAGGTCATTGAGATAATTTCTGAATTAATGGATGGTTCTCCTTATGACAATTATGTAGATGAAATAAGTAAAATGATTAATAAACTAGATTAACAAAAAAAGCCCTTTCGAAAGATAGGGTTTTTGTATTTTTTACTTGAATTCTTAATATTAATATAAGTAACAAATTAAAATTTGGGTATAGTAAAATTGTATATTTATAAGGAGGAGGAATAGAATTGACATTAAAATCAGAAAGGATCAATCTGGGGAAAGGGATTAATTTAAATTTAATTAAAACTGACAAATTTAAATCAAATTTATTGAGCTATTATTTTATGAGACCCTTATCAAAGGATGAAGTTACTAGAAATGCTTTATTGCCTTTAGTCTTAAAAAGGGGAACAGATGAACATACTACAAATCTTGAAATACAAAGGAAATTAGAAGAAAATTATGGTGCAAATCTAAGTATAGCAATCAATAAAAGAGGGGAGAAGCATGTATTAAGGTTTACCATAGAGACTGTAAATGGTGACTATGTAGGAGATAATGATTATATCTATGAGGTAATTGATTTATTAAATTCAATTATATATAATCCAGCTCTTGAAAAAGGGTTTTTCAAAAAAGATTATGTAGAACAGGAAAAAGAAAACTTAAGACGAAGGATAGAAGGAAGAATAAATGATAAGAGATCCTATGCAATAGATAGATGCATAGAAGAAATGTGTAAAAATGAAAAATTTAGTATTTATCCTTTAGGTAATACTAATGACTTGGAAGATATCAATGAAGAAACATTATATAGTCATTATCAAAATGTAATACAAACATCCCCTATAGAAATATTTTATGTAGGTGAGTACGATGAAAAACTGATTGAATATATTAAAAGCAAAAAAAACATTGAAAGAAATAATGTTCTTGAGTTAACTAGAGAGCAAATAATTCCTAGTGTTAGTACTAAAAATATGATTTCGGAAGAATTAGATGTAAACCAAGGCAAGTTAGTATTAGGTTATAGAACAGGGATACCTTATGAAGATAGGTTGTATAATGGTCTAGTAGTTGCATCTGATATCCTAGGTGGGGGACCTAATTCTAAATTATTTAGAAATGTAAGGGAAAAAGAAAGCTTAGCATATTATATATCGACTTCAGTTCTTAAATATAAGTCAATTATGTTAATAGATGGGGGCATAGAGTTTGACAATTTTGAGAAGACCATAGATATAGTAAAAGAACAAATAGAAGATATTAAAAAAGGAATTTTTACAGATGAAGACATTCAAATATCTAAAAAATCTATAAAATCTTCAACTGAATCTATAAAAGATAGTATATTCCTAATATCTGAATTTTTCTTTAGCCAAAGCTTATCTGGTGATACTAGGTCTTTAACTCAAATATTAAATGACCTTGATTGTGTCACTAAAGAAGAAATTAAAGAGGCCATGTCTATGGTTACTCTTGATACCATATATTTTATGAAAAACTCAGAGAAAGGAGATAAATAATTGGATATTAAAATATACGAGAATGATAAAATAAGAGAAAAACTATATTATAAAGAGATGGATTCAGGATTAAAAGTTTATTTTGTGCCTAAACAAGGTTATACCAAACAATACGCAATATTTGCTACTGATTATGGGTCTATTGATAATGTTTTTATTCCAATTGGTGAAAGAGATACAATAGAAGTTCCAGAAGGTATTGCACATTTTTTAGAGCATAAACTTTTTGAAGAACCTGAGCAAAATATTTTTGACAAGTTCTCTAAACTTGGTGGAAATGTAAATGCTTATACTAATTTTAATCAAACTGCATATTTATTTTCATCTACAGAGAATTTCTATGAGAATCTTCAATTATTAGTGGAGTTTGTGCAGCATCCATACTTTACTGATGAAAATGTTGAAAAAGAGAAAGGGATCATTACCCAAGAAATAAATATGTATAGGGATAATCCCAATTGGAAAGTGTTTTTTAATTGCTTAAGAGCTATGTATAAGGAACATTCCGTTAGAATAGACATTGCAGGGACAGTAGATAGTATCAAAAACATAAACAAAGAATTACTTTATAAATGTTATAATACTTTCTATAATCCATCAAATATGGCTCTATTTGTTGTTGGAGACCTTTCCTTTGATGAAATAATCCAAATAGTAGATAAATCTGAGAGAAAAGATAATGAAAAGGTGGAGGAAGTTACTAGAGTTATTCCTGAGGAGCCTAGAGAAATAAGGGAAAAGTTTGTTGAAGAAAGCATGATGGTATCTACACCTTTGTTTTACATGGGTTTTAAAGATAATGATTGTAATTTAATAGGAGAAGAACAAGTTAAGAAGGATTTTGTAACCAATCTAATACTGGATATGATTTTTGGGTCTAGTTCAGTCTTTTATAATGATCTTTATGAAGAAGGTTTAGTAGATAGTAGTTTTGGTTCATATTTTACCGGCAAGAAATCTTATGGTCATTCCTTGATTGTAGGAGAATCTAAAAATCCTAAAGAAGTTTATAATAGAATACTATCTTTGTTAAATAAGCCAACGGAATCAATTTTATTAGAGGAAGATTTTAATCGTATAAAATCTAAAGGTATCGGTGAGGTAATAATGGGTTTCAATTCCATTGAATTTATAGCTAATACTTTTATTGATCTATATTTTAGTGATTTTCTACTGATAGATTATTTGGATCTATTAGAGTCTATTGAATATAAAGATATAATTGAAAGATTTAAATCACATTTTAATGAAGACAATGTTGTCCTCTCCATAATAAATCCATTATCATAATAGAAAATTACCTTTAAATATGGTATACTTATCCAATGAAGAATTCTGAAAGGTGGTTTTATTATGAATCGAATAGCATTTAGTATCTTTGGTTTAGATATTATGTGGTATGGGCTTTTAATAGCTTCAGGTGTACTGATAGGTGTTTTAATAGCATTAAAAGAAGCAAAGAGAATTGGACTTAATGAAGAAACTTTAATAGATTTTTTAATTTGGGAGATCCCGCTATGTTTAATAGGTGCAAGACTATATTATGTAATATTTGAATGGGATACTTATAGACATAATCCCATTGAAGCATTAAATATTAGAAATGGTGGATTAGCCATTCATGGTGCAATTATTACAGCCATAATAGTTGCAGTTATTTTTACTAAAATTAAGAAAATAGATTTTTGGATGATTGCAGATGTATGTGCACCTAGTTTAATATTGGGTCAATCCATAGGTAGATGGGGAAACTTTGCTAATCAAGAAGCACATGGAGGTCCAACAAATTTACCATGGGGAATTATAATAGATGGTGTAAAAGTACATCCAACATTTCTATATGAATCAATTTGGAACTTCTTAGTGTTCATATTTCTTTTGTGGTATGGAAGGAAAAAACAAAAAGTTAGGGGAAATGCATTTCTTTTATATCTAATCTTATATTCATTTATTAGATTCTTTATAGAAGGACTTAGGACTGATAGCTTAATGTTGGGATCAATTAGAGTGGCTCAACTAGTAAGCGTACTAGGGATTTTGATCCCAATGATAATCATTTATATAAGAAGAAAAGAGAAAATTGATATTTAAGCTTAAATAATATAGAAGGCTGTTGACAGAGGAATTAAGTCAACAGTTTTTTATTTTTTTGTCAATAATTTTGTCTGCTTTTGTTCTATAAAAAATGGAAATGTAGGAAAATGAAGAAAAATAGGCTCAAAGTCCTAAAAATATACTTAAATAATAGTAAAAAAAGGTGGAATAGTTTTCCGATTTAGTGTAAAATAGTATATGAAGTGGTAGAAAGTGGTGTAAAGTGGTAAAAAACATATAAAAAGTGAGTGGTTAGTATGTTTATTGGAGAATATCAACATACTTTAGATGACAAAGGAAGAATTATAATGCCTTCTAAATTTAGAGAAGAATTAGGAGAAGAATTTGTTATGACCAAAGGTCTTGACAACTGTCTTTTTGTGTATCCTAAAGATGAATGGATTATTTTAGAAGAGAAACTTAAAACTTTACCACTAACCAACCGTGATGCAAGAGCTTTTGTTAGGTTTTTCTTTGCTGGAGCAAGTGAATGTGCCTTGGACAAGCAGGGGAGAGTACTAATCCCTCCCAATCTTAGAGAACATTCTAAATTAGACAAAGATGCTGTAGTTATAGGTGTAGCTACCAGAATGGAAATTTGGAGTAAAGAAGAATGGGACGCTTATAACGATGATGACAATTTATCTTACGATAGTATTGCTGAAAAAATGGCGGCATTAGGGATATAAATTGGGGGTTATTTTATGAACTTTGAGCATATATCAGTTTTATTAAATGAAGTGTTAGAAGGATTGAATATAAAAGAAGATGGAATATATGTAGATGGCACCTTAGGTGGAGCAGGACATTCATCTTATATAGTGAAGAAATTGACAACTGGAAAATTGATAGGTATAGATCAAGATCAAAATGCTCTTAATAAAGCTAGAGAAGTATTGAAAGATCATAGTGATCAAGTAATATTAGTGCACAATAATTATGAAAATATAGATAGTGTATTGGAAAGTTTACAGATAGAAAAGGTAGATGGAATACTACTGGATTTAGGAGTTTCATCTCATCAGTTAGATGAAGAAACAAGAGGGTTTTCTTATAATAAAGATGCTCCACTTGATATGAGAATGGATGAAACTAACTCTTTTACGGCATGGGATGTGGTAAACGAGTATTCTGAAGGAGAGTTAGAAAAAATAATTTGGAATTATGGTGAGGATAGATGGGCTAGAAGAATTGCTAAGTTTATAGTTGAAGAAAGAAAAGAAAAACCGATTGACACAACTCTTCAGCTTGTTACGGCAATAAAAAAAGCAATACCAAAAGAAGTTAGAAAAGATGGGCATCATCCAGCCAAAAAAACATTTCAAGCAATTAGAATAGAAGTAAACAGAGAACTTGATGTATTAGCAAAATCCATTCCAAATATGGTAAGTTTGTTAAATCCAGGAGGGAGACTTGCTATTATTACATTTCATTCTCTAGAGGATAGGATTGTAAAAGAAGCATTTAAAGAATTGTATAAAGATTGCATTTGTCCATCACATTTACCACAATGTGTTTGTGATAAAGTTAGGGAGATAGAAATTATAACTAGGAAACCAATATTACCAAGTAATATAGAGATAGAATCAAATCCTAGGTCTAGATCGGCTAAACTTAGGATAGCTGAGAAACTTAATGTTCTAAATACAAAAGGGGGAGAATAAATTGTTAGTAGCTAGGTCTGAACTAAGTTATTACCCTATGGAAACTTTAGAAGTAAAAGAAAAAACAGTAAGAAAAGTTAAAAAGACAACTAACAGTAAGAAAAGTTCTGCACCTAAGTTAGTTTATCTTACTTTTCCACTTATAATCTTAGGAATATCATTATCGATTTTATTTGGATATGCTAAAATAACAGCGGTAAGAGTGGATATAACCAAACTTGAAAATCAAAAAATTGAACTTGAAAAAACGAAGCAAGATTTAATTGCAGATTTAGAAGGGATAAAATCTTCAGTAAAAATCACAGAAGATGCCATCATGAAGTTAGGGATGGATTACCCAACAGAAGGACAGATAGTATATATTTCTGTTAATGAAAATTTAGGAGACCAAATAGAAAAAGCTAGTTTTGGCAAAAAAATAATTAAAATGTTTAGCATGGTTACAAACTTGTTTTAGGAGGTATTTGTTTTGGCAAAAACCAGTTATTCATCTAAAAAGAGATTATTAGTAGTTTTTGGAATTATTGTTGGAGTAAGTATTGCATTAGTTGGAAGATTAGTTTATTTGCAAATAATCAAAGGTGAAGAGCTGAAAAAAGGCGCTTTGGAGCAATGGACAAAAGGAATTACCATAAAATCCAAAAGAGGCATAATATATGATCGAAATGGAAAAAAACTAGCTGTAAGTGTTAGCGCATCTACTGTATGGGCAAGTCCTGCAGATGTGAAGGATGCTCAAGCTACAGCAAAAGAAGTGGCAAGAGTTCTGGATTTAGATGAGGAGGCTGTTTACGAAAAACTTATTAAAAAAATTGGTTATGAAAAGATAAAACAATGGGTGACAAAGGAAGAAGCTACTGAACTAAGGAGACTTAAACTTAGAGGTATAGATATTGTGGATGATAATAGAAGATATTATCCATATGGAAATTTTGCATCTTTTGTATTAGGTTTTACAAGTATTGACAATAATGGGTTATATGGGATTGAACAAACTTATGATAAGGAACTAACTGGTACACCAGGAAAATGGATTAAAACAACAGATGCAGCTAGTAGACAATTGCCTTTTGATGGAGAAAAAATATATGAGGCATCTGATGGATTATCACTTGTTTTAACTATAGATGAAATCATACAACATTTTGCAGAGAAATCCGCTGAGGAGGCTATGATAGTAACTCAAGCTAAGGGAGTCTCAATTATTATGATGAATCCCAAAACAGGAGATGTTTTGGCTATGGCTAATAAAGGAGATTATGATCCTAATGAACCAAGGGTACCATTAGATGAAAAGACTAGAGATGAGTGGGCTAACTTACCACAGGAAGAACTTCAAAAACGATGGTTTGATATGTGGAGAAACTATGCGATTAATGATGCTTACGAACCAGGTTCTACATTTAAAATAATTACTGCTGCAGCTGCTATTGAAGAAAATGCTGTGCAACCAGATACACATTTTTATTGCAATGGATTTATTAGAGATATAAAGGGAGAAGTGTTAAAATGCTCTAGTTGGTATAACCCTCACGGAGATTTAACATTCCTAGAAGGAATGAACACTTCATGTAATATTGTCTTTGTAAATACAGGTAGAAAATTAGGTAAAGAAAATTTATACAAATACATAAAAGGATTTGGATTTGGAGAAAACACTGGTATAGATTTAAATGGGGAACAAGGTGGGATAATTCCTAGAAACACGGAATCAATTAAGGAAGTTCAGCTAGCTACTATGTCCTATGGTCATGGAATCGCAGTTACACCCTTGCAATTAGTTAATGCTGTATCAGCTATTGCTAATGGTGGAAATCTTATGGAGCCTAGGCTTGTAAAAGAATTAATAGATTCTGAGGGTAAAGTAGTAAAGACTTTTGGACCAGTAGTAAAAAGAAAAGTTATATCTGAAGCTACTTCAAAAACCATGTTGAATTTGCTAGAATCTGTAGTTTCTGAAGGTACAGGATCAAAGGCCTATATCCCTGGATATAGGGTAGGTGGCAAGACAGGAACTGCACAAAAAATCATTGATGGTAGATATGTACAAGGAAAGTATATTGCATCTTTTGCAGCAGTTGCACCAGTCGATGATCCACAAGTAGCAATATTAGTAATAATAGATGACCCCGGTGTAGGAGCTTACTATGGTGGAACAATAGCAGCACCTGTTGCTAAGACTGTTTTAGAGGAAACATTAAATTATTTAGAAATTCCAAAATTCTTTACAGAAGAAGAAAAAGAATTAGTTGTAGAAAACGTTATTGTACCTGATGTATTGAATACCGAAATAGGAGAAGCAGGTAAAGCTTTGACAGCTATTGGGCTAAAATATACTACTGAATATGTAGATTTGACTAGTGAGTCAAAAGTATTGGATCAATTCCCATTACCAGGTACTGAAGTTCAAAAAGGATCTATTATAGATTTATATCTAAATGATAAAAGCGAAGAAACAATTATTATGCCATCACTAATTGGAAAGGATAAAACTGAAGTAATAAAAATCCTAGACGAAATGAATGTAAATTATGAGCTAAAAGGTGAAGGTGAAGCTATAAGACAGAATCCAGCTTTTGGAGAACAAATCAAAATCAACACAAAAATAGAGGTTGAATTTGGTGGGACATAAGAGTAATATAATTAGAGGCAACTTAATTAAAGTTGCCTTTTAGTTAATTTTTTTATAGGATAAAAGAAAGTTGGTGCTAATATGAATTTAAGAGATATAACAAAAGATTATGAATTTAGTCTAGTTAAAGGGAGCATCGATATTGATATTACTGATATAAAAGATGATTCTAGGAAAGTAAACAATGGGGATTTATTTATTGCTCAAAAAGGATTTACTTTAGATGGACATAAATTCATAGATATGGCAATACAAAAAGGCGCAATTGCTATAGTTATTGAAGAAGACATTACAGTAGATGAAGATATTACTGTAATTAAGGTAGAAGATTCCGTAGATGCCCTAGGGAAGTTTTCCAGTGAGTTTCATCATAGACCTTGGGATAACCTGGAGATGATAGGTATAACTGGAACTAATGGGAAAACATCTACTACTTACTTTGTAAAGAGTATATTTGAAAAGAACGCCAAAAAAGTTGGAATTATTGGCACTATAGGGGCTATTATTGGAGATGAATTAATTTCCATTAAAAATACAACGCCAAATTCCTTAGTATTACATGATTTGCTAAAAGAGATGGTGGATAGCAATTTAGATACTTGTATTATGGAAGTTTCATCCCATTCATTGGAATTGAAAAGAGTGGAATACATGGATTTTCAAATAGGATTATTTACAAATCTAACTAAGGACCACCTTGATTATCATGAGACA
The DNA here is from genome assembly GCA_964539425.1 of uncultured Tissierellaceae bacterium. GTDB lineage: Bacteria > Bacillota > Clostridia > Tissierellales > Tissierellaceae > JAVKTS01. The sequence continues at coordinate 12,352 of CAZIII010000033.1, forward strand.
ATGGATAAATATTTTAGTAGCAAATTAAAGCTCTTCTATAAGACTAATAAATGTAATATCATAAATATAGATGATAACTACGGAATGAAAATTATTGAACATATAGGAAATAGAATCCCTGTACTAACTTATGGGATAAAAGATACAGCTGATATTTATGCAACTGATATAGAGTTTACCTTATCTAAAGTTAGATTTACATTAAACACTCCAAAGGGAAGTAGAATAATTCTTGTAAATGTTCCTGGTGAGTTTAGTGTATATAACGCTTTAGCAGCTGCGTCTTGTGCATATGCATATAATATCGAATTAGACGTTATCAAAGATGGATTAGAGTCTGTTGAAGGGGTTAAGGGGAGATTTGAGGTTATACCTACAAATACAGATTATACGGTTATTATTGATTTTGCCCACACTGCAGATGGTCTTGAAAAAGTCCTAACAGTTATTGATCAATTTGCAGAAGGCAGAAAAATTGTTGTTTTTGGTGCTGGAGGCAATAGAGATAAAAGCAAAAGACCTGAAATGGGTGAGACTGTAGGCAAACATGCAGATTTATCCATTGTAACATCAGATAACCCAAGACATGAAGATCCTGATATGATAGTTGAAGATATCTTGGTTGGCACAAATAAGGCTAATGGAAAATATGTTAAAATAGTAGATAGAGCTGAAGCAATAAAATACGCTCTAGATAATGCTATGCCTAAAGATATAATATTACTGGCAGGTAAAGGGCACGAGACTTACACAATAATAGGTGATAAAACAATTTCATTTGATGAAAAACAAATTGTTCTTGACTATTTAAGTAACAAATAATTAGCATTAGATACCTGAGAGGAGAAAATACATGATTGAATATATAGATATAATTAGAACAATTACTATTTCTTTTTTAATAACTTTGATACTTGGGCCAATTATAATACCCTTGCTGAGAAGGCTCAAGATTGGTCAAAGTATAAGAGAAGAAGGTCCACAGACCCATCTAAAGAAGTCTGGCACTCCTACAATGGGGGGAATAATAATCTTTATTGCTTTGATTATTACTGTAATAACATCAGGAATGCTAAATAGAGATATGTATGTACTCTTGATTGCCACATTTGGTTTTGGTTTTATTGGATTCGTTGATGATTATATTAAGGTGGTAAAAAGGAGATCATTAGGCCTAAAAGCATATCAAAAGCTTATAGGACAAATATTATTAGCCACTGCATTAGCAATTTACCAATCATCTACTTCTGTATTAGGCACAAAGTTAATTATACCATTTTTAGATAATCAATATTTAGATTTGGGTATTCTATACATTCCTTTTATAGTATTTACAGTAGTGGCAACCGTTAATGGTGTAAATTTAACTGACGGATTAGATGGATTAGCATCGGGAGTTACATTGATAGTGCTATCATTCTTTGGGTTAATAGCTTTAAATTGGGGTATGGGAACGATATCTTTATTTTCAACTGCATTAGCAGGAGCATGCTTAGGATTTTTGATACACAACGCTCATCCGGCAAAAGTTTTTATGGGGGACACCGGTTCGCTGGCCTTAGGAGGAGCAATTTCTGCTATAGCAATACTTTTAAATATTCCTTTAGTAATTCCAATAGTTGGAGGGATCTATTTTATAGAAACTTTATCTGTGATAATTCAAGTAACATCATTTAAACTAACAGGAAAAAGAGTATTTCTAATGGCACCATTACATCATCACTTTGAACAAAAGAAATGGAAAGAAACTAGAATAGTTGCTGTGTTTTGGATTGCTACAGTAATTCTTTGTTTAATAGGAATTTATAGCTTAATTTAGAGAAAGTAGGTTGGTAGTATGTATTTAACAAACAAAAAGGTTTTAGTTTTTGGACTTGGAATATCTGGATTATCAACGGTTAAAGCTCTTCATCAACTTAATGCACAAATTGTAGTATCCGATTCTAAAACTGAAGAAGAATTAAAAGATTTTTTAGATAGGATAGAGGGAATATATGTTGAAAAGCATTTAAATACTAATGCTGTGCCATTAGAGAACATAGACTTGATTATTAAAAGCCCAGGGATTCCATTATCTTTACCTATTTTACAGGAAGCGAAAAATAGAAATATTGAAATCATTACAGATATAGAATTAGCATATAGGGTTTCACCCACTGAAGATATTGTAGCTATAACTGGTACAAATGGAAAGACAACTACTACTACATTAGTAGGAGAGATTTTTAAAAGTGCCAATTTTAATACTTATGTTGCAGGAAATATTGGAGTAGGTATACTTTGGGATATGGTTAATTCAAAAAAAGACGATGTTTTCATTATAGAAGCTAGTAGTTTTCAACTGGAAAGTACTGCTTGTTTTAAACCAAAGGTGAGTTTAATCACCAATCTAACTCCTGATCATTTAGACTGGCATGGATCAATTGATAACTATTATAATTCTAAGAAAAAGGTATTTAAAAATCAAGATGAAAATGATTATATAGTACTTAATTATAATGATAAAATATTAAGAGAAATGAAAGATGAAATTCATTCTAAGATTATATGGTTTAGTTCAAGTGAAACTTTAGAAAATGGATTATTCGTTGAAAATGACCATATAATAATTAAGGATGATGAAAAAATTATTAAGGTATTACCGACTAAGGATTTAAAGATATTAGGTAAGCATAATTTAGAAAATGTTTTGGGGGCCATAGGAGCTTGTTGGGCTATGGGAATAGAAGTAAATATTATAGCAGAAGTTTTAAAAGAATTTAAAGGTGTTGAACATAGGATAGAATTTGTGAATAAAATAAAGGGAATTTCATTCTACAATGATTCTAAAGGAACAAACTCTGATTCAACTATAAAAGCAATTGAGGCTATAAATGAAAATATAATTTTATTAGCTGGTGGATATGATAAGGGTACTCAGTTTGATGAATTAATTAATGCTTTTAATGGAAAAGTTAAGGAATTAATCCTATTAGGAGCCACAAAAGAAAAAATCAAAGAAACAGCTTTAAAATATGATTTTCAAAATATTTATTTAGTAGAAGATATGAGAGAAGCTGTGGAATTGGCATATAGCCATGGGAAAAGCAATGATAATATTTTATTATCTCCAGCATGTGCATCATGGGGTATGTACAATAACTTTGAAGAGAGAGGTATACATTTTAAAGATGTAGTTAATGGTTTAGAGGGGGATTAAAATGCCTAAAAAGAAAAA
>CAZIII010000034.1:0-7334 GCA_964539425.1 uncultured Tissierellaceae bacterium
TTTAATTGAGCATCAGTAAAAATATAATATGCCTTTATGCTTTCTTCACGACTCTTTTCTAAACGGAAAGTTTTTAATCTTTCATATAAATCATCACTTTTTATTTTTATATCTTCTACTTCTCTTCCAGCATCAGCACTAGTATCTATAGTATTCAAAAGGCCTTTATATTTCTTTGTATAATCTGATTTACTTGGAGTATGAAAGCTTAATATTCTTGAAGCAATTCTTTCCATATCTGGATCGCTAGATGGTGGGTTAGTTGACTTTCCATTTATATCTTTAATATATTTATTTAGCTGGTCAGCCCTAATAATCATATCTTTTATATCTTTTTTTGCATATCTATCGTTTAATATAGTCTTAGGATTTGCCAATACAACTACTGATTTATAGTTTTCATCAAAATATTTATCAAACATTATTTTAAGTAATATATTTGACTTAGTTGACTTTGTTATCTGTTTTAATACTGCTAGATGCCTTAAGTTCTGAGTTATTGGAGAATAAATACCTTCCCTAATTTTTCTATAACCTAGTTGATAATCTCTAATAAAATTACCATCCTTATCCACTGTAATATTTCCAATTAAATTCTTGCACTCAATAACAATGACCACTTTTCTAGTCACAATAATATAGTCAATCTGAGCAGATAGATCCTCTATTTCTAGGTGTATATCATGCAAAATATACATAGGTAATTCGCTGTTTTTTAACTCAAAAGCAATGTTTTTTTCTCCAACTTGTCCTATTGTTGCTAGTTTTATTTCTAAGTCGATCTTTTCCTTTAGATTACCTGTAGCCTTCTCCTGTAGTTCCTTTAATCTTGATATATATTCTTCTGTATCACTATCTTCTTTTAAAAAAATAGGTTTATTAAGTTTATTAAATAGCTGCATTAAATCACCACCCTTTAGTTATTTAATGTTTTAATTTTAATATTTTTTCTAATTAAATAATTTTCTTATATCCTCAATATTATTTAGTCCTTTACTAGGAATAATAAAATTCATACTTTTAAGAACATCAATTATAGTGATAGTTACCAAACCTTTTTCTAACTTATAAACTTCAGATAGTAATTTACTGAAGAAGTTATTAAAATCCTCCTGCTCCAGCAACATATTCAAACATAAGGTTAATGCAAATACAGATGAATTTATTTTTCCCATATTTAGATAACTTTTATAGTTTATAAAATAAGGTCTACCTTTGGAGTCCTTTTTCTGATATTCATAAAATCTTTCATCATGGGCAAGAATATTTCTATAAACGCCTATCATTTTTAAGTATGTATTTAAGTCCCCATGTAAAACAGTAGTATTTATACTTAATTCTTTGGAAACATTTACTCGATCCTTTACTTTCATGTAGGAATAAAATTTGCTTATATCTCCAAATGTCATTGAATTTACTAAAACCCATAAGGGAACATATTTATGCTCTTCACGATAATGTTTTATATAAGGCTGCACATTATCCTGTCTCCAAATAAGTCTCATTAATTTGGAAATTAAATCATTGATCTCTGCATTTTCATAGCCATTAGCATCCTCAAAATTATTTCTATTTAAATATATTTTGTCTTCATAACCATATTTCTTAGAAAAACTATAGGCTATTGCTGACTTTATCATATCTTCAATTTTAAGGACCTCTTCCAAGTATATACTCCTGATATTTCTGTCAAATTTATATAGTGAGTATATTTCTAATAGAGAACTTCCTTCAATAAATTTTTCATCCCCTGTATTTATTTGTAAAAAAGGTTTTTTATAACCGTTTATTAAATTATAATAATTTGTTTTTCTAAGGATCTCCAAACTCTGGTCTTCTGGTTTAATTACCAATCCTCTACTTTCTAAAACCTCTAATTGTTCCTCATGTGTCTTAAATTCTTTTTTTACAGTAGCCAATCCTTCACCCCTCAAATTAAGAAAAATCTTATTTTTGTAAACTTTATTGCGTATTTTAATACTTTTGTTGCATTTTTTAAAACTTTTGTTGCATAATATAAAAGAGTAGTATATAATGATATTAGCAGATTGACCTTGTGTTCCGTGTGAACCAAGGCTTTTATTTTATTATAATATGCTACTCCGAGTATAACTTTGTATCCATAGACACGAAGTTATACTCTTTTTTTATACTAAAAAACATTAGAAGGCCTTCAGTGCCACTAGTAATTTAAAAATCCTTGATTAACCTATTTAAATTCACAGCAAATTCAATCTTATAATCCTTCATATGCTGAATCATACAAGATTTTAAATGGCTCTCAAAAGACTTAATTTCATAGCCTTCTGATATTTCTAAATATCTATCTACAAAGGATTCCATAAAATAGCTAAAGGATAATATATTCTCTGGATCAATAAGTTCATTAACTAAATCCAGTACCTTAGAATAGGATAGCTTACTGCCCTTAAAATATATATAATCTCTATTCGTTAGCATATCTACCAAGGCCTCAATACTCGCAAGATAAATATTTTGTTGAGTATCTTCAGGATATAAACTTTTATAATAATCATACTGGGTCAAGTATCTTAAGGCTTTTCTAGTAAGATTAATATCTGCTCCATAAGAGTATGGGATTTTTTTATTTGCTTTTAGTTCCTTTTCAATATCTTCTATTGTTTTTTCTATCTCTTTCTTTCCTTCTATTTCTTCACTACTGTTATTATTGAAAGAAGGAATGATTATATTAAAACTGTTACTATTAAGATTGTTACTATTAGTGTCCTCATCTTCCGTGTCCTCAATAACCGTGTCCTTTTTATCCATGTCTCTGTTTTTAGGGTGCGGTGTTTTTATTTTTGCAATTTCATCCATGTCGCAAATCTTAGGGTTCGGAAGAAAGTTAGTATTTTCAATAGGTTCATCCATGTCCCTGTTTTTAGGGTGCGGTGTTTCTAAACCATGATTAGCATTTTCTTTTTTATTTTCGACTAGCAGCTCATCTGGGTTATCTACTAGGAAGTAATCATTCACGGAAAAATTTCCATTAACTTTTCTTTGCTTTGTAGTAAGATAATTGAACTCAATTAACTGGCCATAGTGAGAATAATAAGTGCTTTCATTAATTCCTAAGTGGAATAGTATATTTTGTTTTTTAGGGAAAGAGGAATTCCCACTACCTGTATAAGAAGCAAAGTAGGCATAGATCCCCTTAGCCTTAACACTTAATCTCTCATCCATCAGTATGGCTTTTGGTATGATTCCATATCCTAGTGATTTAACTCCAGAAAATCTAACTCTCTCATTAGTAATATTGAATTTATCAATAACATTATTAATATTAGGTGGATTTGAAACCAAGATGTATATATTTTTAGCAAAATATCCATCTTCTGTTTTGTTTTTCTCTACTTTTATGTAGCCCTGCTCTAACAATTGATTGTAATGAACATAATAGGCGTTCTTTGACATATTTAAACTTTTAAGGATATAATCCCTGCCTGGAAAGGAACTTGTCCCATTTCCTGCGTGAGAGGCGAAGAAAGCATAGATTGCTTTTGCTTCTAAGGAAATACTTTTATCAAACATAATTAGTTTTGGTATGATTCCAAAACCTTTAAAATTTATACCTTCAACTTTTAATAAATTTACGAATTTATCCATAACTAAGCTCAACTCCTTTTCGTTTGTCTTAGCCTATATACAAAAATAGCCTATTTAGTGTATGTAAAGACACTAAATAGGCTTGAAATTTTATCTTAATATGATATTATAGTTATATAATTGAATAAAACTATAATAAAAGATAAGTTCTCGCTTATTTAGGTATCTTGGCTAAAGATTGAACCTTTATAAGAATTTAAAAATACTGGTAATATTTTTAAATCTCGGGGAACTACTTTTTTTGTTAAATAAAGTGTATCACTTCTGTGAAGTATAAGCAATACGCTAATTTGAGGCCAGTCAACCATTTTGGAAAGCTGGTCTTTTTTTACTAATTTTTAAAGTAATTTTGCTTATTTAATTATTTGTAATTAAAATTATTTAATGTAAAAACATTATGATGTATTAATTTGTTAATTGGGAGTAATTGGACCGTATTCCTTAAATATCAACACTTATCAAAATCAATTACAAGAAATTAAAATTATATAATTATAAAACATTTTAATTTATTAATTATAAGTATACAATATTTTAAAATTATGTCAATAATTATTATATAAATGGGTATATTTATAGAAAATAAAAAATAAAACATTTTTTTATTTTTAGTAATTTGCCATATTCCTTTAGGATTAAACCTTCTTTTTATATAAAGTGATATTTATAAAAGAGATTATTGTATATAAATGGGGGTTTACATATAGGGGGTGAACTATGTTTTCTGATGAATTTAGTAAAAAAACTGTTTATGTTTCTGTAACTGGAATCCAGGGAAGCTTAAATATTTTAGAAGCTGCTATGAGATATTATTTAAATGCAACGAGAAACTCTATCAGAGGGAAAATGACCCTAAAAGAACTTACTAAACAGAACCTACAACTAAAAGACATACCCTTGGCTGAGAAGGATCTAAAGGGTTTGGAAAAAGAATTAAAAAAATATGGAGTAGATTATGCAGTAAAACAAGACTTATCGGAAAAAGACACCTATAAAGTATTCTTCAAAGCAAAAGACATTTCATCTATAGAATTAGCTCTTAAAAACTACACATCTAGTAAATTCTCCAAGGAAGAAAAACCAAAATTAAAAGACACAATAACTAAATACAAAAATAAATCAAGAGAGATTAACAAAGGCATAAGAGAAAAGAACCTAACCCGTGATATTGAAGGAAGGTAGCTTATGAAAAAGAATAGAAGGTCTTTAATCTTAATATTTATTTTATTTATCCTGGCATTTTATTTTTTTAATAGGTCAGCAGGTCTTTATCAGAGTTTTTTTAACTTAGACGAGAACTTTTTATCAAAAACATCTATGACCATAGATAACTTACCGAGTGAAATTAAGACAAATCCTTTTAAAATTTATTTAGACAAAATATCTTTAATATCTGGAACTATAGGAGTTTTAGTCCTAGGCCTAGTATATTTATATAATACCTTTGGCAGAAATAACTATTTAGTAGGAACGGAACATGGCTCTGCTAAATGGGGATCTGAAAAGGACATCAAACCTTTTGTAGATAAGATTGAAGAGAAGAATATCATACTTACAAAGACCGAAAAATTGTCTTTAGATACAAGAAAAACCTTGAGAAATAATAATGTTCTGGTGATAGGTGGATCAGGCTCTGGTAAAACCAGATTTTATGTAAAACCTAATCTAATGCAAAAACATACCTCCTATGTAATAACTGATCCAAAAGGCTCACTCATAAAAGAAACAGGCAAGATGCTTGAAAAAGCAGGCTATAAAATTAAAATATTTGATTTGATTAATATGGAAAAAAGTGATAAGTACAATTTCTTTTCTTACTTAAGAGATGAAAAGGATGTATTAAAGCTGGTAAATAATCTTATTACCAATACCAATTCACCATATTCAAAGACATCTGGGGACTTCTGGGAGAAAGCGGAGACAGCACTTCTACAAGCCCTTTTTTCTTATATACTTTTTGAAACTAGAGAAGAGGACAAGCATATAGGATCGGTAATGGAACTTTTAAGGTTGGCAGAAGTGAAGGAAGATAATGAGGATTTTAAGTCAGCTCTGGACCTCTTATTTGAGGATTTGAAGGAAGAAAATCCTAATAATTTTGCTTCCAAGCAATACGATTTATTTAAACTAGGAGCAGGAAAGACAGCTAAATCAATCCTAGTATCAGTAGGAGTAAGACTATCTGCCTTTAATATTCCTGTAGTAACAGAACTTTTATCGGAAGATACCTTGGAAATGGATACTTTAGGGGATGAAAAGACAGCCTTATTCGTCATACTTCCTGACACAGATAAAACCTTTAATTTTATATCAGCTATTATGTATCAGCAACTTTTTGATACTTTGTTTTTAAAAGCAGAGAAGGAATATGGGGGGAGATTACCTTTTCATGTAAGATTTCTTTTAGATGAATTTGCAAATATTGGCCAGATCCCTAATTTTGACACCTATATTGCAACCATGAGAAGTAGGGAAGTATCCGTTAGTGTTGTACTTCAAAATGTGGCCCAACTTAAATCCTTATATAAAGATACCTGGGAAACAATAACAGGTAACTGTGACACTCTTCTTTTTTTAGGAGGAAAAGAACAGTCTACCTTAGAATATATATCTAAGATGATTGGAAAAACTACAATTGATTTAAAAACTACTAATCAGAGCAAAGGCCAGTCTGGAAGTTTTTCTATTAATGAACAAGTATTAGGAAGGGAGTTGATTACAGCCTCAGAAGTCGGACTTTTAAAAACAGATGAATGTATTTTGAGTATTAGGGGGGTGGAGCCATTTTTATCAAAAAAATATGAGATTGAAAAACACAAAAATTACAAGGAAATTTCTGACTTTGATGAAAAAAATACCTATAAGGTAAAGGACCCAATAACTAGAAAGGCTGATAACTTCTTCAGGGATGTAAAAGAAATAGAAATAGTAGGATAAATTTAATTTATTAGAAAGGGGAATATCCATGGATTTATTAAATCAAGTTCTAACATTAATTACTAAGTTTGCAATTGTTGGTGGTGGCCTATGGTTAGTTTGGGGGGCAATAGTTCTAGCAGGTGGATTAAAAGATAAAAATGGTCCTGCCCTCCAATCAGGAATATGGCAAATAGTAGGTGGTGGACTAATAATAGCAGCTGCTGCCTTGTTCTCTTCTATAGCCATGCCATAATCTTATTTTTAGTATGAAAAGAGGTGGTTCAAATTACTGATTTTATAATGGGTATGATAAGAAGTATTTTAGATGGAGTAGGAGAATTAGGAGTAGGGGAAAGCGTACTACTCAAAACCCCTGAAACATACAATTCAGCCCTCTATAATGGTGTAATGAATATAATGGATAATGCAGTTATGCCAATAGCCTATATTCTTCTTGGACTTTTGTTCATGCTGGAAATCTATAATATTACTATCAGAACAGAAGGTATGAATAATTTTGGCTTTGAAATAGCTTTTAGGACTATGTTTAAAATAGTCTTAATAAAATTAGTGATAGATTCCACACCTTTAATAATGTCTGCTATTTACGGTATTTCTACGGAAGTGATAAGTAGTATAAGTGGGATATTTGGATCAGGTGCTTCTTTGTCACCACCAGACTTTGAAAGTATAAGGAATGAAATAGATGAACTAAAAATACTTCAACAAACACTAGTAGCTGCACAGGTTCTAGTCATATGGATAGTATATAAATTTTCAATTATAGT
>CAZIII010000034.1:7434-9835 GCA_964539425.1 uncultured Tissierellaceae bacterium
TAGTAGCTGCACAGGTTCTAGTCATATGGATAGTATATAAATTTTCAATTATAGTAGTCCAGGTAATCATGATAGGTAGGATGTTTGAAATTTATGTCCATCTTGCCATAGCACCTTTACCCTTGGCAACTCTTCCAAATACTGAGCTATCAGGGGTAGCAAAGAACTTTTTGAAGTCCTTTGCAGCAGTTTCTATCCAAGGGACAATAATTTTTATTGTTCTTGGAATGTATAATGTAATAATAAGCAATGCTGTATCAGTTGGTGGAACAGAGTTAACACCGCTTTTATTAGAGGCCATGCTTTATTCTTTAGTCTTAGTAGCATCATTATTTATGACTGGAAGATGGTCTAAGTCAATCACTAATGCTATGTAGGAGGTGATTAAAATTTCCCTTGAGGTTAGAGTACCTAAAGAAATTACGGAGTATAAGGAAAAAATACTTTTTGGCCTATCCATTAGACAATTATTTTCCTTTATAATTGCACTCTTAGTAGGCTTTTCAGCCTATTATATATCCTTTAAATTTTTTGGTAAGGATGTTGCTAGTTATGTGGTTATTTTAATTACTATGCCTATTTTTGCCTTTGGATTTTTTAAAAAGGATGGTTTTCCATTTGAAAAATATATCTTTATAATTCTGAGGCAAAAGCTTGGTAATAATAAAAGGATCTATAAAACAGATATTAGTATAAGGAAAATAGAAGGGAAGGAAGGTGAAAAGAGTGGTTTTAAGAAAGCAGGCAAAAGGAAAAGAAGAGAAGGAAAAAAAAGAGAATTTGAAGTCTTTGAAATCAGAAAAAAAGATGCAAAAAGAAAGAGCAAAGAAATCAAGCGAAAGACTAAAGAGGCTAGAAAACAATACAAGAGAGCAAAACAAAGAATTGAAAAAGAGGCTAAAGTCGAAAAAGTCTCCTAAGACAGTTCAAGATAGTATAAGGTTTGAAAGAATGTTTGAAGATGGTATCTGTGAAGTTGCTGAAGGATATTATACAAAGACTATTAAATTCTCAGACATAAATTATCAAATTGCCAGAAGGGATGAAAAGGAAAATATCTTCTCCAAGTATTGCCAGTTTCTAAATTACTTTGATTCCAGTATTCCTTTTCAAATCACAATAAATAATAGGGTAATTAATAGAGATGATTTTAGGGAACAAATGCTTTTAGAAAACAAGGAAGATCATCTGAAGGATTTTAGGGATGAATATAATGTGATGCTTTTTGAAAAATCTAGAGAAGGCCACAATAGTGTTATAAGAGAAAAATATATTACCTTTGGAGTAATGGCACCAGATTATGAGGCATCTAAACCTCTTTTAAGCAGGTTATCCCTTGATATCTTAAATAATTTTAAGTCTTTAGGCTGTGATACGGAAGAATTATCAGGAACCCAAAGATTAGAAATTAGCCATGGGATTCTAAATAGGGATACGGATAAATTTGATTTTCAGTATGATTATTTGGTTCGGTCCGACCTTAAAACCAAGGATTTTGTCGCTCCTGATAGCTTTGATTTCAGAAATAAATCTACCTTTGAATTTGGAGAAAAGACTGGTAGGGTAATGTATTTAAAGGATTTACCACCAGAGTTATCGGACAAGCTTCTTTCTGAGCTGTCGGATATACCTATCAACATGACAATAACCCTGCACATTAACAGTGTGGAACAGGATAAGGCCTTTGACCTGGTAAAACAAAAGATATCTTTTATGGAACAACAAAAGATTGATGAACAGAAAAAGGCCCAAAAAGCTGGTTATGATGTAGATATGATTCCTTATGAGTTAAAATATTCCTTGGCTGAGGCAGAAGAACTCTTAGATGATTTACAAAATAAAAATCAAAGAATGTTTAAGGCTACAATTTTAATCTTTACATCGGCTTATTCTGATGAAGAATTAGATGAAAATGTATATCAAATCCTCTCTACTGCAAGAAAAAACAATTGCAAGATTGGATATTTAGATTATTTACAGGAAGAGGGGCTAAATTCCACTTTACCTATAGGCTATAATTTTGTAGAAATTGAAAGAACACTTACTACAGCCAGCACAGCAATCTTTATTCCTTTTACTACCCAGGAACTTTTCCAAAAAGGTGGAATGTACTATGGCCTAAATGCTCTTTCAAGAAATTTGATTTTCTTTGATAGAAAAACCTTGAAAAATGCCAATGGTTTTATTTTAGGGACCCCAGGTTCAGGAAAATCCTTTACTGCTAAAAGGGAAATGGTAAATGTTTTACTAAATACGGATGATGAAGTTATGATTATAGACCCTGAATCTGAATATTCCTATCTAGTAGAAGGTTTTGGTGGTGAGGTAATTAATGTATCTTCAGCCAGTAATGTAAATATTAATCCACTTGATATTACCATGAATTATGCTGATGATGAGG
>CAZIII010000034.1:9935-13695 GCA_964539425.1 uncultured Tissierellaceae bacterium
AGTAATGTAAATATTAATCCACTTGATATTACCATGAATTATGCTGATGATGAGGATCCTTTAACCCTAAAGGCTGAATTTATCCTATCCCTGTGTGAGCTACTAATAGGGGGAAGAAATGGAATCAGTGCTGCTGAAAAGACAATCATAGATAGGGCTGTAAAATTAACCTATGCACCGCATTTTTCTAATTCAAAGAAGTATCCAGTACCAACCCTAGTAGATTTTTATGAAGTTTTAAAGAAACAACCTGAAAAAGAGGCAGAGGCCATAGCCCTATCCTTGGAACTTTATGTGAAGGGTAGTCTAGGTGTATTTGCCAAGCCGACAAATATCGACATCAATAATAGATTAGTATGTTTTGATATTAAGGATTTAGGAAAACAACTTAGAACCATGGGGATGTTAATAGTGTTGGACCAGATTTGGAATAGGATTACCCAAAACAGAGCTATAGGTAAAAGAACTTGGATTTATATGGATGAAATCTATCTTTTATTCCAAAATGAGTATTCTGCTAACTTTTTATTTGAACTTTACAAAAGGGCCAGAAAATGGGGAGCAATACCTACAGGTATTACCCAAAATGTTGAGGACCTGCTGATCTCAGACCTAGCAAGAAGGATGTTATCCAACTCAGATTTTATAATAATGATGAACCAGGCAACAACGGATAGGCTGGAACTAGCACAACTGCTTAATATTTCTAATGAACAGCTTGGCTATGTTACCAATGCTAATGAGGGTCAGGGACTTTTATTTAGTGGAAACTCCATAATTCCATTTATAGATAAATTCCCTAAAAACACAAATTTATATAGGATGATGACAACCAAACCTGATGAAATTAGATTAGATAAGGATGAGTCTTATGAGAAAGCCCTATAAATCCTCTAAAGAAGATATTATTAAATCTAGTACCACTAATTACGGTGGTACTATTAGTAATGTGATAAAAGAGGATAAAAAGGGAATAGAAAAAACCTATATTAAAGAGGGCTATGACTATAAAAAAGAAGTAGTTCAAAAAACACCTGAGAACCTAGAAAATCAAATATTAACGCAATCTAATTATAAGATAGAAAGTGATAGGACAGCTTATAATTTTGAAAATAGTTATAAGGAAGGTCCAATAAATGATAGGGTGAAATCCTATAGGATTAGTGAAGAAAAGATTCCTTCATATAGGCAGGGAGAAGGCCCTAAAAGATCGATATTAGAAAAGAAAAATGAAGATAGAAACCTAAAATATTCGAGTAAAACTTATAGCTATAATGAGAGAAGTAATACAAACCCTAATGAAGGGATAAGAAATATAGACAGTAATTATAAATCTGTATTAATTGATGAAAAGGCTAATATAGATAGGGTAAAATCTTTTAGATCATCAGGCCTAAAGAATATTTCATCTAAAGGGAATGAGGATATAAGGCAAGCAACACCTGAAAACCTTGAATATCCAGAATCAGGCTATGGAAAACATGATACAGAATTTATAAGTAGGGGAAAGGCAAAATCCTTTATACTGAAAAAATCTAAGCCCAGGGATTTGATTTATTATGAAAATAGACAGGAAGATAATAATATCTCTAAATTAATTGATAGAAGTCCTACAGATGTGCTTAAGGACAGGGGAAGGGCTATTAAAAGATCAGGCAATTTGGAAGGAAGGAATGAGGAAAAAGCCATAAGGCCTGATACTTTTTCAAACAAGAAACTAACAACTAGAACCTTAGAAAATAAATATATTAGAAGTAGATTTGCTGAAAATATGGGGGAAGGGGATGAAAATTTCTCTATAAATCTATCTAAAACAGCAATGATTTCAGGAGAAAAATCTTTGAAATTAGGTGCTAGTTTAGGAAGATACTCGAGTATCAAGGCTATAAATTTATTTAAGAAAGAGAAATTAAATAACACTAGCTTAAGGTCCACCTTATCAAGGTCAACCAAGGATGCCATTATTAACTTTCAAGGTGGTAACAGTGATGATTTTGGAGTAAGAACCCTTGTAGAAGTAAAAGATAAAACCCTTCAAACTACAAGACTTTTGACAGATAGAAAGGGATTTTTAAAAACCTCTATTACCAATTTTCAACTAGAGGGGAATCAAGATCTAGGGATAAGAACAGCTATTCAAACCAAGGATGCTGCTATATTAGGAACCAGAGTAGTTAAGGGAGTTTATGGTACTAGTAAAACTACAGCAAAAACTGCTAAAAGAACCTATCAATTAAGTAAAAAGGCAGGACAAAAAATAGCCTATGGCTTTAATAAAATAGCTAAAATTATGTCTAATCCCATTGTTTTAAAAGGAATTATAGGTATCTTACTACCCCTAGCTTTGATATTCATGATAGTAACGACTGTAACAGCAATTTTCCCAACCTCTACAGCTATTGCCTCCTATCCAATAGCAGAAGTGGAGTTTATTCAAGAATTACAGGATAATATCAATGCCTGGAATGAAGATATTAATAATACTATACAATCTTACTACAATACCTATGATGATGTTTTGATAGTAAATGATGATATGGTCTTAGTCCAGTTGCAGGATCTACTTGCCATATTAGCAGTAGAAACTCAGCAGGATATGGATTTTAAGGATATGCCCCTAGCAAGGGATATATATGATATGTTCTATTCCTTTGAAACAGAAGTTGAAATCTATGAAGAAATAGAATCCTATTATGATTCTGATCTAGAAGAATATGTAGATATAGTAGTAGAAAAAAAGAGAATAATAGTAGATTTAATAAATTATACTGTGGAAGATGTAATTGATTTTTTAAACTATGATGATACCAATAGGGAATGGGCCATAACTTTAGCCATGGCTGATTTAACAGAGATGTATCCTGATTTAGTAGTCAATAATGAAGTCTATTATCCAAGTATGCCTAGCTTAAGTCCAGAAGAAATTGAACAATATGGTGGAGTTTTTATTCATCCAACCAATGGGATAGGCTATATAAGTTCTTATTTTGGATCTAGGGTAGATCCTATTACCAAGGAAAGAAGTTTTCACTCTGGTTTAGATATAGCAGGCAATGATAGAAGTCCTATTTATGCAGTAAAAGATGGTACAGTAATTTTCTCAGGAGTAAATGGTAGTTATGGTAATTGTGTAATTATAGACCATGGTGGCGGGATGGTTACCCTTTATGCTCACTGTAGTTCACTTGCAGTCACTAAGGGTGAATATGTATTGGCAGGAGATAATATTGCTAGGGTAGGATCTACAGGAAGGTCTACAGGACCACACTTGCATTTAGAAGTCAGGATCAATGGGAAACTTATAAATCCACTAAACTTTTTATAGGAGGATGAGTATGGAAGAAAAAATTGCTAAGAAAAAAGAAGAAATAAAAAAGTTGGAATCAAGGATCTTAAAGGATAAGGAAAAGATAAAAAAACTAGAGGATGAAATTGAAGAAATAAAGGTCCTAGAAATAAAAGGGGTTATTAAGGAAATTGATATGCCTCTTTCAGAAGCATTGAAGCTTTTAAAAGAAATGAAATCTAAATAGTTGGAGGTCTTATTATGAAAAGAATTATTATTTTTCTTCTATCTCTACTATTAATACTGTCTATGGCTGCTTGTGGTAAGGATAAAAAAGATCCCCTCGTAGGTACTTGGAAAGATAAGGATAGGGATACCTTGACCTTAAACAAGGATGGAACCTATGAATCTACCCACTATTATGATAGGGAAGGGACTTGGAAAGCTGAGGATGGTATCTTAACTTTTAAAACG
>CAZIII010000034.1:13795-15529 GCA_964539425.1 uncultured Tissierellaceae bacterium
GAAAAATAGTCTTATAAAAAGGTGGTGCAATATATGAAGTTTGGCTATATAAGGGAAAGTATAGATGAAGATGATATAGATTTTCAAATAGATGCTATAGAAAAATATGGTGTTGATGAAATTCATGTTGAATATGTATATGGCGAGAGACAAGAAAACACTAGGCTTGATGATCTAATAAAAAAGTTAAGGGCTAAAGATGTCTTGGTATTATATGAACTGGATAGATTAGGGAAAACAATCAAGGGTTTACAGGAACTTGCAGAATACTTTTCCTCAAATAATATAAATCTTGTAGTTTTAAAAGATAATATTGATACCACAACAAATATTGGAAAATATTTTTTATACTGGATGTGTGTACTTGGAGATATGGAAAGAAATGTACTTCAGGAGGCTACAAAAATAGGAGTAGAATTAGCAAAAATTAAGGGCAGAGAAGGTGGAAGACCTGGGGTCAAGGATAAAGACAAAAAGGAAATTATAAAGCTTTATAAGGAGAATCACTCTGTAGAGGAAATTAGTAAAAAAACAGGTTGGGCCATTTCAACAATTTATAAATATATAAGGGAAGATAAGGCTAAGGATTGATTAATCTATATTAGAGGTGATGAAGATGAAAGAAGATAAGGTTCAAGCCCTAACAAAACAATTAGAAGAAGGGATAAAAGATTTTTTTGAAAGTGATCGATATAAAGAATATCTAGATGTTATGAGTAAATTTCACAATTATAGCTCTAATAATATAGGACTAATTTTACTCCAAAAACCTGATGCTTCAAGAGTTGCAGGATTTAATGCTTGGAAAAATAATTTCAAAAGAACTGTAAATAAAGGTGAAAAAGGTATCGCTATTTTAGCACCAGCACCATGGAAGAAGACTATTGAAGTAGATAAAATAGACTCTAATACAAATAAGGTGGTTTTAAAAGCTGATGGCACAAAGGAAAAAGAACAGAAAGAAATAACACAGAATTATTTTAGGGTGGTTTATGTTTTTGATGTTTCCCAAACAAGTGGAGAGCCACTACCAGAACTAGTTTCTAAACTAAGTGATGAGGTTCAAGATTTTGATGATTTATTTTTAGTACTTAAAAATGTATCTGAATACCCTATTGAATATGAGGATATAAAATCAGGGGCCAATGGATATTGTGAC
This sequence comes from uncultured Tissierellaceae bacterium, assembly GCA_964539425.1. Taxonomy (GTDB): domain Bacteria; phylum Bacillota; class Clostridia; order Tissierellales; family Tissierellaceae; genus JAVKTS01. The sequence continues at coordinate 14,955 of CAZIII010000034.1, forward strand.
CTTGTAAATAAAAGGATAGCAATTAAAGAGGGACTAGGAGAGGCTCATATTATTAAAACAACTATACATGAAATAGCTCATGCCATCCTTCATTCAGATTTGAAAAACAGAGACAAGGATTCTTCTACTAGAGAGGTCGAGGCAGAAAGTATTGCCTATGTGGTTTCCAACAGCTTAGGAATAGATACTTCCAGCTATAGCTTTGGTTATGTAGGGGCTTGGAGTAAAGACAAGGAGTTAACTCAATTAAAGTCCTCCCTAGATACTATCCAAAAGACAGCCAATGACCTAATATCAAATATAGAAAAAGAATTACTAATGCTAGAAAGAAACAGGGAAAACAATCTGAATATAAGCCTTTATGATGGTGAAATTGATTTAGATAGGATCAAGGAAGAAAATATTGAGGTAAATAATTCATCTTTTTCTATCTATCAAATATTTTCAGATAAAGACTTAAATAATATCAGATTTTTAAGTTATGAAGACTTAGAAAAGATGAATATTAAATTTGATAGTAGCCTTTATACGAAAGTATATGAAGGAGACTTAGAGAAATATAGAAGTTTAGAAGA
>CAZIII010000035.1:0-15340 GCA_964539425.1 uncultured Tissierellaceae bacterium
TTTAAATGGCTAAATTTATAGTAGAAAACTTAGATTTATATTATGGAAGCTTTCAGGCTCTTAAAGATATAAATATAAATATAGAAGAAAATGTAATCACTGCATTTATTGGGCCTTCAGGCTGTGGTAAATCAACATTTTTGAAGACACTTAATCGTATGAATGATTTAGTTGAGGCTTGTAAAATATCTGGAAAAGTACTCTTAGATGGAAAGGATATATATAATAAAAGTAATGGTAACAATATTGATGTAAATCTTTTAAGAAAGCGTGTAGGAATGGTTTTTCAAAAGCCAAATCCATTCCCTATGAGTATATATGATAATATTGCCTTTGGACCTCGCACCCATGGCATAAAATCTAAAAATATGCTAGATGAAATAGTAGAAAAAAGTCTTCGTGGTGGTGCCATATGGGATGAAGTAAAGGATAGACTAAAGAAAAATGCCCTTGAATTATCTGGTGGTCAACAACAAAGAATTTGTATTGCTAGAGCCTTGGCTGTTAACCCAGAGGTAATACTTTTAGATGAACCTACTAGTGCTTTAGACCCTATTTCTACTTCAAAGATTGAGGACTTAGTTGTGGAATTGAAGAAGGATTATACCATAGTCATGGTAACCCATAATATGCAACAGGCTACTCGTGTTTCTGACAAAACTGCATTCTTCTTATCAGGAGAAATCATAGAACTTGGTAATACTGACGATTTATTCTCTAAGCCTAGAGATAAACGTACTGAAGATTATATAACAGGAAGATTTGGATAATTAATAAAGGAGTTGGCATCCATGAGAAATAGATTTGATAAAGAATTAGATTTGTTAAATGAAGAGCTTATTGAAATGGGTAATATTATTGAAAGTTCTATCGAGTCTGCAGTAGCTGCATTGATTGATCAAAATATTGAGCTTGCAAAAAGAGTTGTAGAGGGAGATAAAGAAGTAAATGATATTGAAAAAAGTATAGAAAGAAGATGTCTAAAACTTTTATTACAACAACAACCTGTAGCATCTGATCTAAGGCTAATATCTTCAGCTCTTAAAATGATTACAGATATGGAAAGAATAGGAGACCAGGCTTCTGATATTTCGGAAATAACCATTAGACTTGCAAATCAGAAATATATTAAGGAACTTGTCCATATACCTCAAATGGCAGAAGCTACTATCAAAATGGTAAAGGATAGTGTAGATGCTTATGTTAGAAGGGATTTAGAGCTTGTAAAACATGTTATTAAATATGATGATGTAGTAGATGAATTGTTTAATGTGGTTAAAAATGAATTAATTGGCCTCATTAGAGAAAGCGTTGATTATGGTGAGCAATCTGTAGATCTATTGATGATAGCTAAATATTTTGAAAGAATAGGTGATCATGCTCAAAATATAGCTGAATGGGTTTATTATTCTATTACAGGCGATCACTATAATATCTACAATTAATATTTAATTAAAATTAAAAACTAAACCGAAGCTAGTTTCTACTCTAGAAAATCTTCCTTTGGTTTTTATTATTTTTCTAATGTAATTAATGGTATAATTAAATTAATATTTAAGAACTTATTAATTATCAATTGGGGGATGATTTCATGCAGATAGTTTATTGTGTTGAGGATGATGAAAATATTAGAGAATTAGTTGTTTATGCCCTAAAAAACAATGGATTTAACTCTAAGGGCTTTGAATCTGCTAAGGAATTATACAATGAACTTCAAATCAAACTACCAGATATAATATTATTAGATATTATGTTGCCTGGAGATGATGGATATAAAATATTAAAAAACATCAGAGAAACATATAGTACTAAGGATATTCCAGTCATTATGTTGACTGCAAAAAGTAGTGAATTTGATAAAATAAAAGGACTGGATATGGGGGCAGATGATTATATCTCTAAACCATTTGGAGTTATGGAGTTAGTATCTAGAGTGAAGGCAGTGCTCCGTCGTAGTATTAAAACAGAGAGTACAGAGAATATTCTCTGTATTGAAGACCTCTGCCTAGATGTGGAAAGGCGACTTGTTTTAGTAAATAATGTTGAAGTTAGTTTAACCTTTAAAGAATTTGAACTCCTCTATTATCTCTTAAAAAACCAAAATATTGTTTTGTCCCGTGATAATTTAATGAATGAGGTATGGGGAACTGATTTTGAAGGAGAAAGTCGAACAGTTGATGTTCATATAAGAACCCTTAGGATGAAACTTGGTGATGCTGGTAAGAATATCCAAACAATCAGAAATGTGGGATATAAGATAGGGGGGTAAATCTTGGAGAAAAAGATATTTTTAAGTCTTGTAACAGTAGCAACCATAACCGCTATTATTACATCAATTTTGTTGGTATTTTTATTTTATGACTACTATAAACCAGCCCAGGATATTAAAAATGTTTTTATAAGCATTTTACCTATTATGATAGGGCTCATAGTTTTTATTTTAATAGCATTGTATCTTTTTTCTTCTGTGCTTACTGCTAAGATAATTGAGCCTATGAAAATGGCAGTCCTCAATATAGAAAGCATATTGACTGGAAAAGATGTAAAGAATAAAATTATTTATGAAGAACTTGACCCATTTCTGGAAACTATTTACAAGCAGAAGAAAGAAATAGATGTGTCCATGGGGAAATTGAAAGAAACTGAAAAGATTAGAAGGGAATTTACCGCAAATGTATCACATGAATTGAAAACTCCCCTTACTTCTATCAATGGGTTTGCAGAAATGATAGAAACTGGAATGGCAAAAGACCAAGATATTATAAAGTCTGCAGCTATTATCCGTAAGGAAGGAAATAGGCTTTTAGAAATCATAGATTCTATAATTAAGTTATCTCGTCTAGATGACCCATCCATGGAAAAAGAATTTATTTATATAGACCTATTTTCCATAGTGGAATTTATATGTTCAAATTTACAACCAAGTACAATAAAAGATGATATCTTATTAAAATATACTGGAAAAATTACCACCATCAAGGGAAATCGAAGGATGATTGAAGATTTGGTATTTATCTTGATTGACAATGCAATCAAATACAATATTCCTGGAGGAAGTGTAAATATACAAGTAACGGAAGATAACAACTTTGGAATCATTAAGGTAATAGATACTGGCATAGGTATACCAGAAGACCAACAGGATAGGGTATTTGAAAGATTTTATAGAGTAGATAAATCCCGATCAAAGAAGATAAATGGTACAGGGCTTGGATTATCTATTGTTAAGCATACAGTAGAGTATCATCGTGGAAGTTTAAAGCTTTCCAGTATGGAAGGCCAAGGTACAACTATAGAAGTAAAATTACCAAAATAACCCCCTCAATTGAGGGGGTTATTTTTATCTTATTGCATCCTTTAATACTTTTCCAAGTCTCTTGATACCTTCAACTATTCTTTCTTCATCCATGTTTGAATAATTTAATCTAAATGTGTTTTCATTTCCTCCATTAGGATAGAAGGATCCTCCCGGTACATATGCTACATTTTGTTCTAAAGCTTTTATTGCTAATTCTCTAGCATTCATATATTCAGGTAATACTACCCATGTGAATAATCCACCTTCAGGATATGTTGCTGTTACTCCTTCTGGGAATTCCTCTTCTATTGTTTTCATCATCAAGTCTCTTCTCACTCTATAAAGATCAATTATACCTTGTATATGAGCTTCAATATCATATAATTCGAAGAATTTGGCAGCTTCCATTTGTGAAATAGTACTTGATTGAAGATCTGCACCTTGTTTAACCATGATAAACTTATTTAACATTTCTGGATTTGCTGCTATCCATCCAAGTCTTAAACCAGGGCAAAGTATTTTTGAGAAAGTTCCTAAGAAAGCTACTCTACCTTCTGTATCAAAATGTTTTACAGCAGGTAATATTTTACCTTCAAATCTTAACTCACCATAAGGATTATCCTCAATAATAGCTACATTATATTTATTAGCTAATTCTATTAGTCTAACTCTTCTTTCTATTGACCAAGTCTTTCCTGATGGATTTTGGAAGTCTGGAATAACATAAATAAACTTAACATTGTTATTGTTCTTTAATACATTTTCTAATTCAGCCATATCCATACCATCTTTATCAGTGGATACTTCTATGAATTTTGGCTCATAGGCTTTAAATGCATTGATTGCCCCTAAATATGTAGGGCTTTCACATACTATAATGTCTCCAGGATTTATAAATATCTTAGCTGCAAAATCAAGACCTTGTTGTGAACCACTTGTTACCAGTATATCTTCAGGCTTTACTTCTACTTCTAACTTTGCCATTCTCTTTGTTATCGCTTTCCTTAGGTCTGGGTCTCCCTCAGTGGAAGCATATTGTAATGCTTTTGTCCCTGATTTCTCTAAAACTTCTTTTGAGACCTTAATAAATTCCTCAACTGGGAATGACTCTGGAGCTGGTAGTCCCCCTGCAAATGATATAATTTCTGGTTTTTGTGTCAATTTAAGTAGCTCTCTAATTTCTGAAGCTTTAATATTATTCATACGATTTGCATACTTTAATGCCATCAAAAAACACCTCCATTAAATTTAGTTACTTGTTATTTCATTATCTATAGTTTACTATTAAAAAATATAATTGTCTAATGAATTAATACAATTTCATGATAAATATACAAAGTTGCTCTATTGGGAATATTTAGAAAACATACTTTCCCATATATACTAGAAACAATTTAAATAAAAGCCAGATACATGGCATCTGGCTTCAATTGATTTATCTATTCATTTTCTAATCCTTGATTTTCATCTGATTCTTCTGGAAGTATAATATGTACTCCTTGAATCCTCTTTTCATTAGTTTCTTCTATATGAAATTGAATATTTTCATATTCAACTACCTTCTTTTCTCCTTCTTCAGGTATATATCCAATTATATCTATCAAGAACCCACCAAGTGTATCAAAATCTTCAGAATCCTCGTCTAAGTTTGTACCAAGATTACTATTTAATTCTTTTATAGAAATTACACCCTTGGCATAATAATTAAAGTCATCTATCTTTTTAATATCTGGTTCATCATGATCATATTCATCATCTATATCCCCTACTATTTCTTCAATTAAATCTTCCATGGTAACAATACCTGAAAAACCGCCATATTCATCGATAAGCACAGCCATATGTTTTTTGCTGGTTTGAAGATCTGTAAATAAATCGTTGATATTTTTTCTCTCTGGTATATAGTAAGCTGGTCTAAGAATTTTCCTAATGTCTAGATTGTCAAATCCGCTATGGTATGCTTCTAGTAGAAAATCTTTAATATATAATATACCTATAATATCATCTACATCTCCTTCATATACAGGAATTCTAGAATATTTCAACTGTAGCATTTCACCTATATACTCCTCTATAGGATCCTCTATGTCAATCATAAATACTTCAGTTCTTGCAGTCATGATTTCCTCTGCTAATTTATCATCAAACCCTATTACATTATCTATCATCTCTCGTTCACTTGGATTGATTACGCCTTGCTCTTGACCTACTTCCACCATTGAACGTATCTCTTCTAATGTAATCTTTTCCTCCACACCTTCAGTTGCAAATCCGAAAATACGCATAATTAAATTCGTAGAATAAGATAAGAAAGTGACAAAAGGACCCATAAGCTTAGCTACTACACTTACAGTCTTAATTGCAAACATAGAAAACTTTTCTGAATTTTGAAGAGCAATCCTCTTGGGTACAAGTTCTCCAAATACAAGTGTAATGTATGATAGTATAAGTGTTACTGAGATAAAGCCCACATCTTTAGCAAAAGGAACTCCAAATCCTCCTAAGAGTTTCCCAAAATCATCCGAAATACCCACTGCTGCTGATGCAGATGAGAAAAATCCTGCAAATGTAATTCCAACTTGAATTGTAGATAAAAATCTTGAAGGCTCTTTAAGTAAATCTATTAAAAGCTTTGCCTTCTTATTACCTTCATCTGCCTGTACTAATAATTTCTTCTTATCAATTGATACCATAGCCATTTCCGATGCAGCGAAAAATGCATTTAATAGTGTTAAAACTAAAATTAAAAGCAACTGTCCTGTTATCGTGGCCCCAGATTCGTCTCCCATTTCCGTCCTCCTAATTATAACAAAATATCTATATTAATATATAATACTATAAAATCATATTTTATAGTATTTGTCAATTAAGATAATTTTTTTATTAGCCTATTCTTCCTTTTGAAAATCTTTTTCCTTATGATGAATTATACTTATCCATTTCTCATCTACTAGAATCTTTCTTACCCTTTTCTCAAAATCTATCCTAGGTATCCATATTTGTCTATCACAACCTAAGCATTTAAGTTTTATATCCACACCAGTTCTTAGGACTTCCCATTTGTTTTCACCACAAGGATGTCCTTTTTTTAAAGTTATAATGTCTCCCACTTCATATTTTAATATCATTCTTCTTTACCCCCAAATATTACTCTTCCTGGATAAGGTGTTTTTATGCTTTCTTTATGGAAGGCTTCCTTTATTTTTTTCCTAATTTCTCTTTCTATAGCCCACTGCTCCATTGGTTTAGTTTTGGCTACAATGGTAATGGATATATTAGATTCTCCTAGATCAGTAATACCTAATATACTAGGTCCATCTAATATAGAATCATTATTAGACTTTATATCTTCACATAATCCTTCTAATATTTTACTTACCTTTTCAATGTCTTCCTCATATGCAACAAATACCTTTACTAAGGCTCTCATTGCCCCTCTGCTCTTGTTTGTTACAATCTGGACTGTTCCATTGGGAATTATATGCAAGTCCCCTGAGAAGTCCCTAAGCTTTGTTACCCTCAAGTCTAATTGTTCAACAATACCTTCTAAGGATTCTATACTAATAAAATCTCCTACAGCATATTGGTCTTCAATTAGAATAAAAAATCCAGTGATAATATCTTTAACTAAAGATTGAGCTCCAAATCCTATGGCTAATCCTCCAATTCCAGCTGTTGCCAATATTGAAGTGGTATTTACATTAAACATATCTAAAACCATCATTATACCAATAAAATACAATACATATTTGACTATCTTCTTTAATACTTCGCAAATTGTATTAGCCCTTTTATTATTAACAAAAATATTTTTCCCTTTTTTATTTCCCAAGGCTCTAGCTATTAGTTTATTAATCAGTGAAACTAATACTTTTATGACTATAATAATTATTAATATCTTTATTACTTTTCCCAAAAAATTCATATCACCATCATTAGTCATTAAATAGTCATCTGTAAAATACTTAATATTGTCTAATATATTTTTGATTTTTTCCATTTTATCAACCTCTACCTATATTATCTTCTCAGCCTTACTATTGGCTCCATCCTTAATATATTTGTATATACCATCTATGTTTATTTCACTATTAGATACCATTTCTTCAACCTTAGGTAAATCATCTAGTGCAAAAATTATTGCTAATCCACAGCTAACTGTAATTTCCCTAGGGGTTGGTATTGTTTTTATAATTATTCCTTTTGATTTAAATACACCTTCAGATTGTATTGTATGATGGGTGGACTTAAATGTAACTACTCCATATGTCTCTTTTCTCATCAGTATCTCCTATTAAATATTTATTGTATTATTTGCATTTCTCATTTTTTCATATATAGCGTACATATTACCTATTTCTCCTACTTTAAGACTATCCTTTATATTATAATAATCTAAACATGTTCCACAGGATATTAATTCAACACCTTCATCTTCCATAGCCTTTAAATCATCTAATACTTCAGAACCTTCACAAGTTAAATACACTCCGGAATTGAAAAATACAATTGTAGCTGGCCAAGGAGTAGTTTCTTTTACAGTATAGATGAAACTCTTCATTAAAATCTTGCCTAACTCTTCTCCACCCTCACCCATTAAGTTTGACCCTATGGCAATTGTTAAATCTTTGAAGATATCTGGTATACATACTTCTTCTTTTGCCAAAGTTTCATTAGTTGCCTTGTCCTTTGTAATATGGATATAAAAGTCATTATCCTTAGATTTATCTACTATAAAACTATAGCCATATGATATCGCTAGTTTTGAAACATTGTCCTTTGCAACTTCATTATCTACTATTGTAGTTAATACACCACCTGGAAAATTATCTAATTCCTTCTTAGTCATTATAACTGGTTTCGGGCATACTTGTCCCCTTGCATCTATTTCTATATTCATTTAAACTCCTCCTATAAATTTTAATTAATTATATTATACTAGTTTTATGGATTCAGAATAAAAATATTGATAAATGTTATGCTATCTTCCTTATTATAGATAAAATTAATATTAAGATACACTAATTTTTATTTGAAACTACATATGTTTTTATTTCATCTGATCCCAAAATTATTACCTTTCCCTTTCCAACAAAAATATCATGGAAATCTTCACTATGCTTCAATATAATATCAGGTCCATCTACTAATTCTATATTATTATTTCCATACACTAATACCCTATTATCAAATGGAATCAACTTATTATAATCTTGAGAAAACCCAATTTTATTTTTAGTCCTTCCATCAAAATCTATGGTTTCCAAATAGCTACTGTATAAAACATATATTTCTTCTTCCCCTAGATAAATATCCTTTATTAAATCAAATTGTTTCTTCCACATAATTTTACCTTCGTTTATAAAATAAAGGGATTTATCTGTTAATGCAATTAATTCATCTTTTGATGTAAATTCAAGATATACAGTTATCTCATTTTCTATATCTATAGAACCTAAATTTTCCTTATCTTCACCAAATATATGTATTTGAGATTTTAGTGTTTCTTCATTTAAATCCAGTAATGATAGTGAGTGTTTATCTCCACTTTTATTTGTTGTATATCCGAGAATATTTTTTCCTTCAAAGGTATGATTTCCAATTAAAACTCCATCTGTATTTAATATATTTATACTTTCTCCATTAGACGATTTTGTATGATAAATAATATTTCCATGTACTTCCTTCATATTAAATATTTCCTTGTTTAACTGTAATCTATCTTTAGTCTCTCCCTTTTTATCCAAAGAATAAATATCTCCTGTAGCCTTATCGCCCACATAAATATACTTATCTCCATAATAAATGAATGGGTCTTCAAAATTAAATTCTTTCTCTAAAATAAGAGTACCATCTAATTTTATGTATGTTAATTTACTATTATCCCATTTCACAATAGTTTCATCATAAACATTTATATTCATAAAGTCATCATCAATATTGAAGGAGTCAACTAAGCTTAAAACCTTTTCCTTACCCATCAAAGAATCTATAAATTTAACTATCTTTATTTGGTTTTCCTCTTTTAAGAAAATTAAGCTAAGAATAAGAAATATAGCAATAAATATTTTAAAACCTCTATGTTTATTTTTTTTAGTTTCTTCCATAATTACCTCCTAGATTGGCTATTATTATGTCAATCTATTATATCATAAAGTAAATTTGAAAAACAATTTATCTAATATGAGAATTAATATTTTTTTTAATAAGATTACGTATATTGTTTTTATTTATTTTATAAAAATATTAATATTTTTAATTAACAAGTTAATAATATTAATATTTATGTTGACATATTTAATATTAAGTACTATTATTATATTAACAGTAGTAAATATTAAATAATATATTAGAATTTTGGAGGTGTTTTATGGCTTCTAGGATAAAAATAAAAGTTGTAGATAATGAAAATAATTTTAAACTACGGTTACCAGCAATACCCTTTTGGCTAATTACTTCTTTATCCTCTCTGGTATTGAGATTTAAACCCATAATAATAAATAATGTTGCCAATTTAGATGAAGAAGGAAAATTTTTCCTGGAACAAATGGATAGGAAAGTAATAAAGGAATTAATTAATGAATTAAAAAGAAATGGTAGATTTGACTTAGTTGATGTATCCACAGGTAATGGAACCATGGTAAAGATTTCCATACTATAAAAAAGAAGAGGTGAAAACATGAGAAGAGAAGTATTAGGTAAATGTCCTGTATGTGGTGAAGAACTTCATGTAACTAAACTTAGCTGCAATAAATGCCATACACATATAGAAGGAAGTTTTGATCTTTGTAAGTTTTGTAAACTAACAAATGAGCAAAAGAAGTTTGTGGAAATATTTATAAAGAGCAGAGGAAATATAAAAGAGATTGAAAAAGAAATGGGTATTTCCTATCCAACAGTTAGAGGAAAACTTGAAAATGTAATTGAATCATTGGGATATAGTCCTAAGTATACCGAGCCTTCTGTTGATAAAAAAGAAGTCTTGAAAAAGTTAAGTAGTGGCGAAATAACATCTGAGGAAGCTATAAAACTACTTCAGGGTGAAGAATAGGGGGATGAAAAATGAAAGAGGAAAAAATGATGATTTTATCCATGCTTGAAGAAGGTAAAATAACATCAGCAGAAGCTATAAAACTTTTAGAAGTACTTGAAGAAATAGAAACACCTAGTGAAAATAACATTCTTTTTGAAGATAAAGATGAAGATAACTTAAATGAAGAAGATTCTACAAGACCTATTTTAAATTCCTTGGAGGATATTGGATCTGACATTAGAGACGCTGTATCTAAATTAGATGTTAAAGAAGTTAAATCTGATATTAATTTTGCTCTGTCAAATATGTTAAATGGTCTTAGAAATATAGGTAATTCTTTTGGTTCTAAAGGTAATTATGATACCACTACTACAAAAATAGACTTTGATTTAAATGACATTGAAAATCCTAACCTGGATCTTCATGGCATTAATGATTCCATAAAAGTTAGAACTACTGATGGGGATAAACTTATAATAAAAGTGACCTGTCAATATAAGAATGGTCTATTTCCTCCAAATGACTCCTATTTTAATTTTAGCGCTAATGGAGACAAAATAGTCTTTACTCCAAAATACCATAGTAATATCTCAATAAGATTAGATGTTTCCATACCCGAAAAACATTATGGTGAAATTATATTAAACTCCACTAATGGAAAAATAGATGTAAAAGAACTGGATCTTGATATATTAAAATGTATAACTACAAATTCTTCCATAGATCTTGTAGATATAAATGCTAAGGAAATTGATTTAACTACAAAAAATGGAAGAATAGAATGCAGAGATATAAATTCAGAAATGATTAAAGGATCTACCACAAATTCTAATATATTTTTAAATGATATACATTGTCCCGAAATTGATGTTAAAACAGCCAATGCAAAAATAGGCATCAATGATATTGATGCAGAAAAAATAATTTGTAATACTTCAAATAGTGCTATTGAAGCAAATGATATTACTTGTGATATTATTCATCTAACTACTTGTAATGGTAGAATTACTTGCGATACTCTTGATCTAGATAGAGTTAAAGAAATAAAACTAATTACTTCTAATGGCTCAATTAATTCTGAGATTTCTGATCTCAACAAAGATAGTTATTTTGATTTGGAATCATCCATGGGTAGTATTACTCTGGATATACCAAACTTAGTATATAAGACTAATAAACAGGCCAATCTTGGTCTAAAGAAAATAGTCGCTCATACTATTGATTATGACGAAAATAAAGATCATCTGAAATTCATTGCATCTACATCCAACGGTTCTATAAAAATATATTAGGGAGTGGTAATATTGGCAGAGAAAATGCAAATATTAAATATGGTTAAAGAAGGTAAAATCACAAGTGAAGAAGGTGTAAAACTACTTGATGCATTAGAAAAGACTAGTGACATAACTAGTAGTAGTTTTAGCTCGAATACTAAAGCTAAATGGCTGAAAATTAGGGTTTTTGACCCAGAAGATTCTACTAAGGTTAATGTTACCTTGCCTATTTCACTTATTAATATAGGAGTTAAACTAGCAGGCAAATTTTCCCCCGAATTTAAAGAAGCTGGTTTAACTGAAGAAGATATGGAAGAAATATTCGCAGCTATTAAGAATGGCGAGATTGGTAAAATTGTAGAAGTAGATAGTGAAGATGGTACCAAGGTTGAAGTGATCATTGAATAATAAAAACTCCCTAAAAGGGAGTTTTTATTATTTAAAATGAATTATGGTTAAATTTCTGTTTATTCTTTAATAAATCTGTTATAATAAATGTATCCATACATTTGAGGAGGATACTATGATAGAATTTTTATTAAATAAAGACATTGATACACCCTTATATATACAACTATATGAAAAGTTTAAAACAATGATTGAAGAAAATCAACTTGAAAAAGAAAAGCTACCCTCTATTAGGTCTCTTGCGAAATCCTTGGGAGTAAATAATGTAACTGTAATAAGTGCATATAATCTATTAGAACAAGAAGGATATGTCTATTCCCTAAAAGGAAGCGGAACTTATATAAAGAAATCTCCAGTAACTTCTAAAATGCCTTATTTAGAAGAAGGAGACATGGAGCTAATGGTATCTGGTATACTTCCTGTTTCAAAAGATAGTATAAACTTTGCTTCAATGTCCCCTACTCCAGATTTGTTTCCAATAGAGGAGTTTAAACAAGCACTAGTTGAAGTCCTAGATAGGGATGGGGGGCAAGCCTTTTTATATCCAGAGATAACTGGATATGATCCACTACGTGAATCTATCTCAAAGTTTCTTATGGATAATTATAATACTACCGTAAACAAGGACCAGATTCTAATTACTTCTGGTGGACAACAAGGCTTAGATATAATATCAAAGACTTTAATTAATCCAGGTGACTGCATATTCATTGAAAATCCAACCTATTCTGGTGCATTAGCTGCATTTAAGTCAAGAGGTGCTAAGATAATTGGAATACCTATGAAGGCGGATGGAATTGATATCGAATTACTAAAAACCTATGTGAAAAGACATAGACCAAAATTTATTTACATAATGACTAATTATCAAAGCCCCACTACTTTTTCTTACAGTGAAGAAGGGAAAAATCAATTAATTTCCCTAGCAAAGGAATATAATTTCTATATAATAGAAGATGATTTTTTAACAGATTTATCCTTTGATGATGAAAAGAAAATACCCTTAAAATCCATGGATAAATTTGACCAAGTAATTTTCATAAAAAGCTTTTCAAAGATTTTTATGCCTGGGGTTAGAATCGGTTTTATTACTTTACCTAATAAACTTTTTAAGGAAATTATAAAAGCTAAGCATACAACAGATGTATCTTCATCCGGATATCTTCAAAGGGCTTTTGATTTGTACTTAAGAAAAGGTTATTGGAAAAAACATATAGATAAAACCAAAAAAGTTTATTCAATAAAATATAATATAATGACTACCGAGTTGGATAAAATGGCTAAATATGGGGTTTCATATATACCGCCTAATGGTGGCTTAAGTATATGGCTCAAACTACCTAATGATATAGATGCCTTTACATTATATAATGAATGTAGTGAAAACAATCTTGCCATAGTACCAGGTAAGGTGTTTTTCACTGATGACTCTATTTATTCAAATTATATAAGGCTTAGCTTTGGTGCAGTGGATAATGATGATATAATAGAAGGACTTAGAATATTAGAAGTTATATTATCTAAGCCCTTTAAGAATAAGAATAATAATTACTTGCCATTTATATAGACACAATAGGAGGCTGTAGCAATTTTCAATTTGCTACAGCCTCAACTACTTTCTTAACCTATTAATCTTTTAACTCTATTATTTCCTTAATCATGTCTTTTCGTATCTCCCATATATTTGCCTGTACACCAAAGACATTCCAATCCTCAATATCAAATATTCTAACCCAGCTATTTACTATCTTTCCTCTTTTAAAGCCTTCATCAAGGATATTATTGCCAATAACATTACAAATATAAATGGAAATGCTGCTACAACCGAAGCTGTTTGTAATGCCTCTAATCCTCCAGCCAATAATAGTGCAGTAGCTAATAGCGCTTGAAGTATTCCCCATACAAATTGTTTTTGTTTTGAAGGATTTAAATCTCCCTCTGAAGTTAACATACCAAGAACAAATGTAGCTGAATTAGCAGATGTAATAAAAAAAGTACTCAATAGTAATACTGCAATGAAAGATAATATTGAACTTAACGGATAATGGCTAAATACTAAAAACAACGCTGTGGAAGGATTGCTTGCTGCTGAAGTTAGACCTTCTATACCTATTGTATCGACTAGATTTATACCCATTGATCCAAATGCCGCGAACCAAATAATTGATACTATGGCTGGAGCAAAAATAACTCCACCTATGAATTCTCTAATTGTTCTTCCCTTTGATATACGAGCTATAAATGTGCCTACAAATGGTGCCCAAGCTATCCACCATGCCCAATAGAATATAGTCCACGAGTTTAACCAGCTGTTATCACCAAAGGCTTCAATATGAAGACTATCAGTAATAAAACCATTTATATATTGACCTATTCCATTTACAAAGGAATTCATTATCTTTAATGTAGGTCCAAATATAAAAACAAGTAAAAGCAGTCCAAATGCTAATATTAAGTTAATATCTCCTAATAGTTTTATACCTTTATCTATTCCACTAACAGCAGTCCAAATATAAAGAATTGTAATTACTAAGATTATTGCAAGTTGAACTATTGTCGTTTCTGGAATATTAAATAAATAGTTTAATCCACTATTTATCTGTAAAGTCCCAAGTCCAAGGGATGTAGCTACACCTGCTATCGTTGCAAATACTGCAAGTATATCTATTAGTTTTCCAATAGGACCATTTACTCTTTCTTCTCCTAATAATGGAATAAAAATACTACTGATTAATCCAGGTTTATTTTTTCTAAACTGAAAATATGCAAGAGCAAGACCTATTATACTATAGTTAGCCCAAGGATGAAATCCCCAGTGCATGAAGGAAGCCTTCATGGCAAAATTTGCTGCTTCCACAGATCCTGGTTCAAGGCCTGCTGGGTTAATAAAATGTGATATTGGCTCAGCAACACCCCAGAACACAAGACCTATTCCCATCCCTGCTCCAAATAGCATAGCAAACCAGGAAGTTGTACTATATTCTGGTTTTGAATCATCTGATCCAAGTTTAATACTTCCATACTTGCTAAATACTAGTATTAGGCAGAATAAAACAAATATAAACATGGATATTAAGTAAGACCATCCAAATTTATTTGTTAAAAAATCTAATAGTTGATTTGCAGTATTAGCAAAATTAGTTTGTGCAAATATTGCCCATAATACTATAACGATTGTTAAAGACAAGGATATATAAAATACTTTATTATCTTTTTTCTTTACACTATTCATTAAATTCCTCCCATTTAAATTATTTAGAGGTTGCATTTATAGGGGTGTTTGGACACCCCTATAATTTATTTAAATTTTTACCTTAAATACTGTTT
>CAZIII010000036.1:0-15199 GCA_964539425.1 uncultured Tissierellaceae bacterium
TAATAAATAAAATGTTTAACCAGATAGATTACATAATGAGAAGGCAAACAGTGACTACTGAAAAACAAAAGATTTTATCCTGGATAGAGAACTATAATATGAATCCCGATGTGATAGAAAAGGCTTTTTTCTATGGAGTCGAAAGAAAAGGGCAAAGAAATGTAAATTATGTAGAAGGCATTATTAGAAATTGGTATGATAAAGGACTTACAAATATGGATGCAATTATAGAACATTTTAAAACACAGGATGAAAAATTCTATAGATACCAAAAAGTAATGAAATCTTTAGGTTTAGATAATAGGTCTATTACACAGGGAGAAATGAAAGTAATAGATAAATGGTTTGAAGAGTATAAATTTACTATGGAAATGGTCTTGAAGGGTTGTGAATCTTCAGCGAAGGTATCAAATCCTACAGTTAATTATATAGATGGAGTCCTAAAATCATGGCATGAAAAAGAAATAGTAACTATGGATGATATTGAGGAAAAGGATAAGCCAAAGGAGAAAAAAGAATATAAGGTGGCAAAATCCACTGATAGGAAACCTTCTCCATTGAAAACTAGATTCCACAATTTTGAGCAAAGATCAGATAAATATACTGCAGAAGAGTTGGAGAATATAGCCAGAAGGAAAAGAGAGGCTTATAGTCAAAAAGCAAAAGGAGAAGCATAATTATGTATAGAACTATATTAAAAGAACTAACAAATGAATATGAGAAGAAAAGAGACAGGCAATTATATGATCAAAGGATGAGAATAGAAAAGGTCTATAAAAAAATACCTGCAATTAAGAGAATAGATGAAGAAATATTTAAGACAGGCCTCGCTATGACTAAATATATAATAGGAAACCCTGATACTTATAAGGAATCTGCAGAAGAAGCTAAGAAGGCAATTGAAAAACTAAAGATGGAAAAGGCTTATTTAATGACAGAATCCAATGTTCCTGCAGACTATATGGAGATAAAATATGATTGTCATAATTGTAAAGATACAGGATATCTAGAAAAGGGGCAACAATGTAATTGTCTAAAGCAGGCTCTTGCGTCCCGTGCCTATAAGATGTCTAATCTAGACAATGTTTTATTAAAAGAGAATTTTAAAAACTTCAATATAAATATATTTAAAGATGAACCCTTTGATAATGAATCAGTGACACCTAAAGAAAATATGATTGATATAGTAGGTATAGCAGAAGGTTTTATTAGTAATTTCAATGAAAATAATGGAGATAACTTATTATTCTATGGCACCACAGGTCTAGGAAAAACTTATTTATGTAATTGTATAGCAAAATCCCTATTGGATAAAAACAAAATAGTAATATATCAAACGGCTTTTACAATACTTGAAATAATTGAAAAACATAGATTTGGTAGGGGAAGCAAGGAATTTAATGATTATCAATATAATTTATTATTTGAAGCTGATTTGCTTATCATAGATGATTTAGGCACAGAGGTATCAAATACTTTTACGAATGCAGAGATATTTAATATAGTAAACACTAGGATAATAGCAGGGAAAAAGACTATAATATCAAGTAATTTAACGCCAAAGGAAATATCAGAAACATATACAGATAGGGTATTTTCTAGGATATTAGACAAGTTTGTACCATTAAAGTTTTATGGACATGATTTGAGATGGGAATAATAAATAGTTGTAAACTATCTTTTTAGGGGTGATTTGATGGATGCAAATGAAAGAAGAGAAGAGATACTTTCTATTCTCAAGAGGGTAGAGGGGCCTATTAGGGGAACAGATTTATCTGAACGATTAGAGGTAAGTAGACAGGTAATAGTTCAAGATGTTGCAATACTTAGAGCCAGGGGAGAAAACATATTAGCTACTCCACAGGGATATTTAATCCCTCGACACTATGGAAAAAAGAAGTTAATTAAAACCATAGCTTGTACCCATAAAAACAATGATGAAATAGAAGATGAATTAAGAATAATAGTTGATTTAGGAGGCAAAATATTAGATGTAATAGTGGAGCATCCTTTATATGGAGAAATAAAGTCTCAACTACAAATTAGTTCAAGACATGATTTAAGGGAGTTTATGGATAATTTGAATAATACTAAAGCGGAACCCTTATCTTCTCTGACAGGAGGAATTCATATTCATACAATCGAGGTAGAAGATGAAAATATGATAAGGAGAATAAAGGAATCTCTTTTAGAAAAAAGATACTTGATAAAAGAGGATTAAGTTTGTATATTTGTAACTATGAGTGACAAGACGACTGTATACACATTAATTAAAGGGGTGTTGAAAATAGCAAAATCAAAGGGTGGTATAAGAGATTATATTGTTAAAGTATTAAATGGAATGGCATGGGGACTTTTTGCATCTTTGCTTATCGGACTTATAATTAAACAAGTAGGAGAGTTATTTAATATTGGGCAGCTTATTACCTTTGGATCTATAGCACAAAAATTAATGGGACCAGCAATAGGTGCTGGAGTAGGATATGCTGTTGGAGCACCGCCATTGGGAATATTTGCTTCAGTGGTAGTTGGAACAATAGGTGCAGGTAGTATTACCTTTGATGGGGCAACAGCAATAATTAATACAGGTGAGCCAGTTGGTGCATTTATTGCAGCACTTATAGGAGCAGAAGTTTCAAAGCTAATTAGTGGAAAAACTAAAGTAGACATAGTATTAGTACCTTTAGTTACAATAATTGTAGGAGGCTATGTAGGCCAATATATTGCTCCATATATGACTAATGTAATGAATTTCTTCGGCAATATAATAAATACAGCAACGGTAATGCATCCAATTCCAATGGGAATAATAGTATCTGTGGTTATGGGAATAGTTTTAACTCTTCCAATAAGCTCTGCAGCCTTGGCAATATCCCTTGGATTAACAGGTCTTGCAGCAGGTGCTAGCACAGTTGGATGTGCAGCAAATATGGTTGGGTTTGCAGTAGCTTCTTATAGAGAGAATAAAGTTGGTGGACTTATTGCTCAAGGAATAGGTACATCTATGCTACAGGTTGGAAATATAGTAAAGAATCCTAGAATCTGGGTACCTGCCATAGTAGCTTCAGCTATATTAGGTCCTATATCCACTTTTGTTCTGAAAATGGAAGGTACTAAGATTGGAGCTGGAATGGGAACCAGTGGATTAGTAGGTCAATTTGCTACAATAGATGCCATGGGAGCCACACCTAAGACCTTCGTTCTAATTTTATTAATGCATTTCATATTCCCTGCAATAATATCACTAGGAGTATCAGAATGGATGAGGAAAAAATCATATATTAAACCAGGAGATATGAAATTATAAATTTTAAAAGTTAATGTTTTAACATACTATTAGGGGGTATATAAGAACTAGGAGGACAAACCTCCCTTACAAAAGATAAAATATCTAAAGTACAAAAGAAGAAAGTATTTAAAAAACAGAAGAAGAAGCATTTAAAGCACAGAAGAAGAAAATATTCATTAAGAAATCTAAGATATGGGATTTCTTAATGAATATTTTACTTTAACCTTGACAATTAAAGATATTATAGCTATAATATCTTTAATTAAATACCTTAGCAAAGAAGGGCAATAGTAAATATGTAGCTTTTTTAGAGAGTCAATGGTTGGTGAAAATTGACAAAGCAAAATATTGAATCCAGTCCAGAGCTAATGCATTTCGAGTGAGCCTTTTGGCTAACTAGGGTGGCAACGCGGGAGTACTCTCGTCCCTACTATGGGACGGGAGTTTATTTTATTTTAAAGGAGAAAGTTAAGGAGGGATAAAATGTTAGATATTAAGAGAATTAGATCAAATACAGATGAAGTAATAAAAGCTTTAGGAAAAAGAAAGGGCAGCTTCCCTATTGGAAAAGTACTTGAGATAGATGAAAAGAGAAGAGCTATTCTTACAGAAGTAGAAGAGATGAAAGCAAGACAAAACTCTGTATCAAAAGAAGTTCCGAAGCTAAAGAAGGAAGGCAAGGATGCATCTCACATATTTGCAGAAATGAAGACCCTATCAGATAGAATAAAGGAACTAGATGCAAAAGTAAGAGAATTAGATGAAGAATTAAAAAACAATTTGCTACAAATCCCAAATACTCCAAATGATTCTGTAGTAGTGGGTGATGATGATACAGATAATATTGAAATTAGGAAATTTGAAGAAGCAAAGAATTTTGAATTTGAGCCAAAAGCTCATTGGGATATAGGAACAAACCTTAATATTTTAGATTTTGAAACTGCTACAAAAATAACTGGAGCAAGATTTACCATATTTAGGGGACTAGGCGCAAGACTTGAAAGAGCCATAGCACAATTTATGCTTGATCTTCATACAGAGGAACATGGATATATGGAGATGTCAACACCTTTTATGGTAAATAGGGATAGTATGATAGGTACAGGACAGTTACCAAAATTTGAAGATGATATGTTCCACTTACCAAGTAAAGATTATTTTTTAGTACCAACAGCTGAAGTACCACTGACAAACATTCATAGGGATGAAATTGTAAAAGAACAAGCTCTACCTATTAAATATACTGCATATACTCCATGTTTTAGACAGGAAGCGGGATCAGCAGGTAGAGATACTAGGGGACTTATTAGAAACCACCAGTTTGACAAGATAGAGTTGGTTAAGTTCACTAAACCAGAGGATTCATATGAAGAGTTGGAAAGATTAACTAATAATGCTGAGGAAGTACTAAAAAGACTGGGATTAGCTTATAGAGTAGTTGCGCTTTGCAGCGGGGATTTAGGTTTCTCATCAGCAATGACATATGATATAGAGGTTTGGATGCCATCCTATGGAAGATATGTGGAGATATCAAGCTGTAGTAATTTTGAAGACTTCCAAGCAAGAAGAGCTAATATCAGATTTAGAAGAGAAGAGACAGGTAAGGTAGAATTTGTCCATACCTTGAATGGTTCAGGCCTTGCAGTAGGAAGAACTACAGCTGCAATCTTGGAAAATTACCAACAAGAGGATGGTTCAGTTATAATTCCAAAGGTTTTAGTACCTTATATGGGAGGAATAGAGAGGATAGTAAATAAGTAATAATGAATACTTGATATGGAATAGGGAATAATTAAGTAGGAGCGAGAATTTCTCGCTCCATTTTCTAAATTAAGGAGGAAGGCCATGAAAAGACCAAGAGTACTGCCTATAATGCTATTGCTTATCATGATAATATTTTCAACAGGATGTAATAATGAAAAACAACTTAATGCAGACGCAATTGTAAATAAAAATCTCAACAAATTAGATGAATCTATTCTAAAGGAAAACAAAATAAATAAATACAATATAGAAGTAGAATTAGATACTGATAATATGGTATATACTGGTAAACAACATGTTTCCTATGTAAACAATACAGATATGGATTTAGAGAATGTATACTTTCATATTTATCCAAATGCTTTTAAATCTTTAGATGAAGCACCTGTATTATTTAATACTGAAGAAACCATGGAAGCTTCATCTTATGTTCCTGGACATATTGAAATACATAAAGTATTAACTGGCGATAATAGTCTAGGATGGAATGTAGAAGAAGATACAATATTACACATAGAACTAGAGAAGGTCCTTAAAAAGGGAGAAATTGTAGATTTGTATCTAGAATATACTGTGAAAATACCTACTACAAAGGATAGATTTGGATATCATGAAAATGGTATTAACTTTGGCAACTGGTATCCAATAGCTTGTGTATATGATGAAGATGGTTGGAACAAGGATCCATATTATAAACTGGGAGACCCCTTTTATAGTGATGTTTCAAATTATAATGTAACCATAATTACCCCTGAGGATATTGTACTGGCATCAAGTGGAACTATTTTATCAGAGGAAAAGGATGGAAATAAAAAAAGATATACCATAGAAGGACTTTTATTAAGGGATTTTGCATGGGCTGCTAGTAAGGATTTTGTAGTTAGGGAAAAGCTAGTCGATGATATAGTAATCAAAGTTTATTCCATAAATGACGATTCGGATTTAATTGACAGAAGTTTAGATGCAGGAGTTAAAGCTATTAAAGCATTCAATAAAGTGTTTGGGAAATACCCATATGATGAATATTCCATAGTAATTACAGAATTTCCTTCAGGTATGGAATATCCAAGCATAGTATTTATATCAAATGCTTACTCGGAGAATTATCTTGGAGACATATTAGAAAAAATAATAGTCCATGAAACAGCACATCAGTGGTGGTATGGAGTAGTTGGCAATGACCAAATTGATGAGGCTTGGTTGGATGAAGGATTAGCAACATACTCAGAAGTAATATATACCAAGGAAGTGAAGGATACTAAAGAAGGAAAATCTTATTACAATCAGAACATAAAATTAGGCTATGAATATGGATCTAGTTACCTTGGAGAAAATGAAGTAGTAAATAGGCCATTGTCAGAGTTTGAAGGATGGAATGATTATGGTATTTTGGTATACACTAGAGGGGCAATGTTCTTTGATAAAATAAAAGAAGATTTTGGAGAAGATAAACTATATAAGATTCTAAGCACCTACTATGATAAATATAAATTTAAAAATGCAAAAACTGAAGATTTAATTAGGATATGTGAAGAAGTAACTGGAAAATCCTTTGAACCATTGGTTAAAGAATATTTAAATGGAAATGAGTAGATAAAGCAGAGAACTGGAGGTTCTCTGCTAATATTTACTTATCTTCCAAATCCAAAACTACCATTTGTGAATAAAACAACTAACAATAAGAAAAAGAATAGTAAACTGGAATCTACTTGGTCACAACAACCTCTACGTTCAGTCATTTTATAATCCTCCTTAATTTTTTTAGGAATACCTAATAATTTCTAGGAACACCTAATACATTATATAAATTTGATTAAGAATTTGTTACAATGTAATGGGGGGATTAATGATGAGAAGACTACTAAGTATATTTTTAGCATTATTGATAATAATTACGCTAACTAACTCTATAGCATATGGAGATATAGGTATAAGGGAAAACTTAAGATCATATATTTTAGCTGACTTTGAATCAGGGAAAATATTAGAGGAATATAATATAGATGAGGTTATTGAAACTGCAAGTATCTCAAAATTAATGTCTTATTTAGTGATAATGGATCAGGTATCTATAGGAAATATTTCATTAGATGATATAGTAATCATAGACAAGGATACAGCTAAGATAAATGGATCTAGTTTCAAACTAAAGGCAGGAGAAGAGTTTACAGTGAAAGAGCTATTGGATGCTTCTATTGTAGTCTCTGCCAATGACGCTACCTATGCACTCTCAAAACACGTAGCTAAGACTGAGGAGAACTTTGTAAAGCTAATGAATGAAAAGGCTGTAGAACTTGGGCTTGTGAATTCAAAGTTTTATAATTCTACAGGTCTTCCGGTAACAGGAAAAGATGTGCAAAACAAAATGACAACTAGAGAAATATTTCAATTATCTAAGTATATAATAGATAAATATCCCAATATTTTGGAAACCACTAAAATAAAGGCAATTGGATTAGCCAGTAGGGATTATTTTCAAAGGAACACCAATCCATTACTCAATAAGATAGAAGAAGTGGATGGACTTAAAACAGGTTTTACAAATAAAGCGGGATATTGCCATGTATCCACCTTCAATATAAAAAGTAGATATAGAAAAACAACAGATCTTAGGCTTATATCCATAGTAATGGGTGCCAAGGATATGGAAGAAAGAAATGAAATGAGCCAAATCTTGGTACAATATGGATTAGACAATTACTCAAATAGAATATTTTTAGATAAAGAGTTACCCCTAGACACTTTGTATTTTTCAAAGGGAGACATAACAGCGGTAAATGCTTTTCCTGAAAAAAATTTTTCTAAGCTAACCAAAAGTGATGAAAATATAAAGGTTAATATAGATATAGATGAAAAATTGAAATTACCCCTGCATAGGAATACAAATATTGGCAAGGTAGTAATTGAAAAGGATGGAGAAGCAATTTTTGAGACTAATATTTTAATCAAAGAAGATGTAAATAAAGCACCATGGTATGTATTAATAGGAAGGTTCTTAGATGATCTATTTACAAAAGTAGGAGATGTTTTTAAAGAATATTGGAATTAGTGAAGCAGAAGGGACAGTCCCTCCTGCTTCATTTTAACTTCTAGAATCTAAGACGATTCCACTTCGATCTTCTAGGGGAATTTCTGCATATCCATTATCAGAATCCTCATTATAGGAACCCTTTATATTTCTAAATTCTCTATATATTAGGACGATCATATGTCTTATAGGTTTAAATAGAGATTTTCTAGCATTTTTTGAATCTATGAGATTGTTTTTATACTTTTCTTCATCTATTTTCAATTCCATATCTTCTACAATATAAATTCCCAAATCATTTAAATGATTATTATACTCTAAAATAATATCCATTATATTCTTAGCATTTTTTGTCCCGAGCTGCTGGTCTAATTGGCTTAAAGACATGATTGCTTTATTATATTTATCTAAAAGATTTTTCATCATTTCTAGTTGGATTTCTTCATCTAAGCTCATTTCGTCTATTTCCTTGTGAAGATTTCTTTCATTATTATAAAAATCTAAATAATCCTTTTTAAGTTTTTGTAATTTATCATAAAAAAGATCAGATGTAAATAAATGATTGGCAGAAGAATAATTAATATTATTTTGAACAGGATCTATAGGATTGACTGGATTAATAGGAGAGGCTCTATCTATAATCATTCGATTTCTTTCAACGAAACTTGCATGAACTCTTTGGCTTGTAATTGGTTTAGTAGAATTAATTCTTGTCATAAACTCACCTCTTATATAAAATGTTTAAATCCTTTTATTATATATACCCAATATAGAAAATTAAAGCAATAAAACAAATGAAGCAGCAGGGACTGTCCCCTCTGCTTCTTAAATAGATGAAGAATAGGCTAATAAAAATATTTGTAAAGAATATTGGTAGCTTATTAGGGCAATAATAAATAGACCAAATGGAAATTAAGATATAAGCGTGGGAAATATTGTTAAATAGTTACCACACTTGTTTGAAAGAAATATTCGGAAATATACAAAAACATATTAAAACATTCAAAATACTACAAAATTCTCAAAAAAAACTCAACAAGTTACTAGACAATATATATACATATTGATATAATGATATCAATATGTAGAAGGGAGTGTATAAAAAATGTCTATAATAGAAAACTTTGTAAATGCAGCAAATGCAATTTTATGGGATTATGTTCTTGTTATTGGACTCGTTGGTATAGGGATTTATTTTTCATTTCGACTAGGATTTCCACAAATCACTCGCTTTGGCCATGCAGCTAAAAAGGTTTTTGGTGGAATATTCAAAAAGGAAGAGAGTAAGGAAGGAAGTATGTCATCTTTCCAAGCCTTGGCTACTTCAATAGCTGCTCAAATTGGTACTGGAAACGTAGCAGGGGTAGCAACTGCTATTACACTAGGTGGTGCAGGAGCTATTTTCTGGATGTGGGTATCCGCAATCTTTGGAATGTCAACAATATTTGTTGAAGCAACCCTTGCACAAAAATATCGTGAGAGAGATTCAGATGGTCAATTAGTAGGAGGACCAGCATATTATATTAAGAATGGATTAGGTTCTAAGGGATTAGCAGCATTCTTTGCTGTAGCACTTATCCTAGCATTAGGTTTCATAGGAAACATGGTACAATCTAATTCAATCGCAGATGCAGTAAGTAGAGCATTTAATGTTCCACAATTAGGAGTTGGCGTAGTATTAGCTATTCTTGCAGGTTTGATTTTCGTTGGTGGAATGAAGAGAATTGCATCATTTGCAGAATTTGTAGTTCCTATAATGGCAGCAGTTTATATACTTGGTACAATAGTTGTATTGGTAGTATTTAGAGAAAATATAATAGTAGTATTTAGAGATATATTTGTAGGAGCATTTAATCCATCATCAATTATGGGTGGTGTAGCTGGAGCGACTATTAGACAAGTGGTTAGATATGGAGTTGCTAGAGGACTTTTCTCAAACGAAGCAGGTATGGGTTCTACACCAAACTCACATGCAGTTGCAGATGTAGCCCATCCAGCTGAGCAAGGTTTATCTGCTATGGTAGCAGTATTTATAGATACTATGTTAGTATGTACAGCTACAGCTATAGCTATTTTAGCAACAGGTGCACATACAGCAGGTCTAGAGGGTGTAGCAGTAACTCAAGAAGCTTTTAATATTGCTTTTGGCCCTATAGGTCAAAAATTCTTAGCAGTTTGTTTAACATTCTTTGCATTTACAACAGTTGTAGGATGGTATTATTTTGGTGAGAGTAATGTTAGATTCTTATTTAAAGGAAAAAATTCAATTAAGATCTATCAGCTAATAGTATTGGTATTTATAGTATTAGGATCTTATCAAAAAGTAGATTTTGTATGGAATGTAGCAGATATGTTCAATGGATTCATGGTTATACCTAACTTAATCGGTATATTCTTCCTACTCAAACATGCTAAGGGAATTTTAGATGATTATGATAGTCAAATAGCTAAGGGTGAGAAGTTACATTTTGATTATACTTTTGAGAAAAAATAATATAATTTAAAGATAAGTGAAGCAGCAGGGACAGTCCCCGCTGCTTCATTTAAGTATGGGTAGGGTATTCATATCTATGCCTTTCATCATATCTTCTATCTTGATGGTATTATTTTCATTAGGTTCTTCAAATTCGAATTTAGGTGTCTTGCCTAGATTTAATATTTGAGATCTGATGCTTATTTCGGATTTACTTATAGGTAGTCCATAGATTTGATCACTTAAAAATACAAACTCCATATTCTGTTCTACTATATATCCGTCCTTATCAATAAAAGCTTTATAATTATAACCTAAGTCAATTGCATTTTCTAATCTATATTTTACTATATTAAAAAGATTGTTTATCTTTTCTGAACTAAACCCTTCTTCACTTTCTAATATCTTATGAATATCTCTATTTGCTATAATAGTATCTATAACATAACTGGACAGTTCAATAAATTGGTCGTGATTAATATTGATTGTATATTCTGTAGCCTTAACTTCTCCAGAATCAGTAGTGATTAATATATTTTTACCTTTAAATATATTTTCTTCACTTACCATATCTAACCACTTATCTTTAATTTTCTTAATTGTATCTTCTGATAAACCTATTTGGGGAACATCATCATCCAATACAATAATCTGTTCAGCTTGATCAAATTCTATATATTTTTTATCATTAACGACTGGATTTATAATTTCTATATAAAATTTATCATCTAATGCATATAAATTAAAATCTGTATTAAAACCAGCTATTTTAAGGTTTGTTTCTACCATTTGTTTCTTCTGATTTTTATCTATTTTCCCCTTTGCAGATAGGGATATATCTTCAAATAAACCAAAGATCATTTTACCTTCTTCTGTGAACTTGGATAAATCAAATTCATTTTTTATCTTTATTTCAAGAAGTTCCTCTCCTTTTTTTAATTCTGCTGTCTTTTTAACAGCATTGGAGTATTCTGTCATGTTACTTTTACTACACCCCATCAAACCAAATACTAGAGATAATGCTAGTAATATAAAAATTGTTTTTTTCATCCTAACCCCTCCTTGCTTTTATTATACAATAATTGCAAGTTGACTTCTTCTTACTTTTTTCCTAATATATTGCTTTAACCCATGACTTTTAGCATAAAAGGCTCAATATTATTTAATTTTGTTCTTTACTGCAAACAAAGCCAATTGGGTTCTATCTCTTAAATTTAGTTTACTCAATATAGAGGTTATATGATTTTTCACCGTCCCCTCACTAATAAAAAGATTTTGACCTATTTCATTATTTGATTTACCCTTCCCTAAATATATCATTATATCTTTTTCCCTGGGAGTTAGTTCGTCTACTCTGTCATCTATTTCTATATCATTTTTAGTCATCTTAGAAAACATATCTACCATTTTCCTAGCTACATTAGGCTGTATAAGTACACCCCCATTATAGACTTCTATAATAGCTTCTTCAATCTTTTCCATAGTAGCATCCTTAAGCAAATATCCTGATGCACCATATTTTAATGCTTCAAATATATATTCATCATCATTAAAAGTAGTTAGGATAATAATACTTATATTGGGAAAATCCCTCTTGATGACCTTAGTAGCTTCTACTCCATTCATAATAGGCATTTTAATATCCATTAAGATTATATCCACTTGATTTTCTTTGCAAATTTCATAGGTTTCAAGCCCATTTTCAACTGTTGCTACAATATTAAATTTTTCTTTCTTTGAAAGCATGAATTCCAAGCCTTCTCGAATTATACTTTGATCATCAGCAATTACTATATTAATCATTTGAAACCTCCAAAGGTATATTTATTAGTATTTCAAATCCTTCATCGGGCAAAAATAGGATATTTCCACCTATTGACAATACCCTATCTTCCATACTCTGTAGCCCATATCCCTGACCTGTATTATTAGAACCTATTCCATCATCTTTAATTTTTAAATCAATATGAGTATTATAAAATTCAAGGTTTATATCTATTTTGCTACATTCACTATGCCTTATGTCATTTGTTAATCCTTCTTGAATAGTTCTATATAGTACGATATTAATTGCTGGATTTAGTTTAATTATATTACCTTTCACTTTAAAATTAATATCTACATTAGATTTGAAACTATATGAATTGATTAGTTCATTTATTGAATCCAATCCCTTAGAGACATTTTGATTTGGATCTAATGTATTTACTACTTGTCGCACTTGTACTAAGTTATCTCTAGCATTATCCTTTAAATGTTCTATCATACCTTTAGCTTTAGGTAAATCTTCATCCATAAGAACTTCAACCATGTCCAATCCCATTATTGTACCTGTCATACTATGACCTATGGTATCATGTAAATCTCGGGCTATTCTATTTCTTTCTTCAATAATTGCAACTCTTTCTAACTTTTCTCTTGTCTCTAATAGTTCTTTATTTAACTTCTCCTTACTTTCTTTTTCATCTTTATAATATTTAAGGAAATTCATAAGAAAAGCAATAAATACCCCTGTAAGAATAAAAAATATAGATTGAGCTAAATTCCCGAATATAGGTTTATTGTATAGGAGTATTACGAACTTCATGCTAGAAATTATGATTAAAACAATACTAAGAATTAAACTATGGTTTTTATTTACATTAAAGGGAATATGGAGTAATGTTAAAAAATAAAAAAGATGAAATAAATAATTTACCAGATATCTAGAATTATATTCCATTAAGGAGATAATACCTATTTCAATAATGTAAGAAAGAAATAGAATATTATTATTTTTGATCTTAGATCTCATAAGATTAATAGACAAATAAAGGATTACTAAAATCATAAAGTTGATAGTTCGATAAGTAAGAGCATTCTCATGCCTCAATGCCCCATAAAATAATACTAATATAATTGTAATTTTAATTAAAGTTAATCTTTTTGTAATATTCACCATAATATTACCCCCTATCTATAATATACCCTATATTGAATAGGTGGTAAAGAGAAGGCCGATTAGGGAGTTTTGCTTCTTTACTTTGTGGATGAGTTTAGAATATAATGATTATAAGGAGCAAAAGTATGAAGCAGCAGGGACTGTCCCTACTGCTTCAATGCACTTCTTTACTTTATCAGTTCTTTTGGATACAATGAATATGGGGGTGAAGGGCATGGTAAGGCAGGCTAGAATACAAAGTCCAACGGATTATTATCATATCATGATGAGAGGCAACAATAGAGAAAGCATATTTAGGTATCAAAGTCAAAAGATATTCTTTCTAGAACTCTTAGAAGAGCAAAAGAAAGAAGGATTAATCTATATTGCAGCATATTGTATTATGGATAATCATGTACATATTATAATAAAGGGTGAATTACCTAATATATCAAAAGCTATTGGAGTTATTAATACTAAATATGCCATAAGATTCAATAATAAAAGTGAGAGAATAGGCCATGTCTTCCAAGAAAGGTATAAAAGTGAAGTGATTACTGATGATACATATTTATTGCAAGTTATAAGGTATGTGCATAATAATCCGGTAAATGCTAAGATGGTAAGGTCACCCAGTGATTATAGGTGGAGTAGCTATAGAGAATATTTAAAAGAAGACATAATAGTAAATAAGGAACAAAAGGATTTTGTTCTAGGATGTTACGGGAGTATCAATCAATTAATAGAATTTCATAAAGAGAAGGACGATCAAGAATATCTGGAAATAAAGGAAGATATAGAACAATATCGAGAAGATAAGGCAAAAGAGATTATATCCATGTACCTAAAGGAAAAAGGAATAAACGAAACAGAAATATTTAATTTGGATTCAATTTATCTAGATGAAGCAATAATGATTCTTTTAAAAAGGTCTAAATTAAGTCATAGACAAATTGGAGAATTGCTAAAGATTAGTAGTAGTAAAGTTCATAGGATTAATAAAGATTAATGAAGCAGCAGGGACTGTCCCTGCTGCTTCATATGGAGGTAATTATGAGATTAAATGAATTGATAAGCTTAATAAAAGAATATTTTATATTTGCTTCTTTTGGTATTGGGATATTATCTATAGTATTATACTTTGGATATTCAGTAATTTATAAGAAGAAAATGAAATGCAAAAAATCTTTTTGTACCAAACAAACTATCTTTGGAACTTTAATTTTAATATACTTATTAATGGTTTTGGCTGTAACTTTTTTATCTAGAGGATCGAATTATCCTTCATCAATGAACTTACACCTATTTAGTTCCTATAGACAAGCTTGGAATACATTTACTTTGCTTAACTGGCAATTTGTAATACTCAACATTATTATGTTTGTTCCTCTAGGCATCTTATTACCATTATTCCATAAAAGGTTTTTATCTCCAATATGGACAATATGTTTTCAAAGGAATTTAAGGATATAAAAGATACTCTTAGAACAATGTCGACAAGTGGCTCATCAGGGACTCCTTTCAAAATATATCAAGATGCAAATAAAGTATTAAGAAATAAAGCAGATCTATTGTTCTTTTATAAATTAGGAGGTTATAATATAGGGGATAGAATGTACTCATTGAGAATTTGGAATGAGATAAATGAAAAATCAAATAAGGATCAATTCAAGGAGAATTTCAGGATGTTTGATACTTCTAATTTGGATGTAGAAGGTGCAAATC
>CAZIII010000037.1:0-14576 GCA_964539425.1 uncultured Tissierellaceae bacterium
ATTTGTACAAGTAAGGGAAAGCCCAATGCTGGATTTGAAGTAGATCAGTTGATTGAAAACATTGAAGATTACTTAGGCTATAATAACTCAATGGAGGCTGTTCTCGTAGGGGTAGGTCCCATGGGGCAATCTATATTAACAACAAAGGAGTTTGAAAGGCATGGTTTAAATGTTGTAGCTGCCTTTGAAACAGATGAAAATCTCATTGGAACTACAGTATCTGATACCCAGGTATTTCCTCTTGAAAAATTAGGTAATCTTTGCCAGCGTATGCATATACATATTGGAATTATTGCAGTACCAGAGGAAGTAGCTCAAGGTATATGTAATTTATTAGTAAGCTGCGGGATTCGTGCTATTTGGAATTTTACTCTAGTTAAGTTAGATGTTCCAAATAATGTTTTTATTCAAGATGAAAATCCTTCCGCTTCTTTGGCAATTTTTTCACAACATTTAAGGGAAGGACTTGGAGAAAGAAAATAAACTTTAAATATGAAGGGAGTAATTTTTATGAAAATAACTATATGTATTGGTAGTTCATGTCATATAAAGGGTTCTAGGCAGGTTGTAGAAAAATTACAGGAATTGATTGATAAAAATGATTTAGCAAATAAAATAGAGCTTTCAGGTACATTTTGTATGGGCAATTGCCAAAAGGGAGTCTCTATTAATGTAGATGATAGGCTATTTTCTCTAACCCCAGAAACTACAGAGAGTTTTTTTGAGGATGAGGTATTGAAATATTTTGTATAAAGTCGAGGTGAAGAAGTATGGCAGAGTT
Source organism: uncultured Tissierellaceae bacterium (assembly GCA_964539425.1). Classification (GTDB taxonomy): domain Bacteria; phylum Bacillota; class Clostridia; order Tissierellales; family Tissierellaceae; genus JAVKTS01. The sequence goes on from CAZIII010000037.1 coordinate 782, forward strand.
TTTAAAACTAAAAAAGTCCAATTGTAAGAACTGCTATAAATGTATTAGGTATTGCCCAGTAAAATCCATTAGGTTTTCAGCAGGACAAGCAATTATTGTAGGCAATGAATGTATTCTATGTGGACAATGTTTTGTTGTGTGTCCACAGAATGCAAAGGAAATCACAGATGATATTGAAAAAGTGAAAGTTTTGATTACAGAAGGAAATCCTGTTATAGCAAGTGTAGCCCCATCATTTATTGCTAACTACAATGGAATAGGTATAGCTTCCCTAGAAAAGGGGTTAAAGGAGCTTGGTTTTTTTGCAGCAGAGGAAACTGCAATAGGAGCAACTGTGGTTAAAAAGGAATATGAGAGAATTTTGAGAGAGGAAAAGCCTGAAGTCCTTATTTCTTCTTGCTGCCATAGTGTTAACCTTTTAATTCAGAAGCATCATCAGAGAGCGCTTCCATACCTATCACAAGTTATATCACCTATGCAAGCCCATTGCTTAGATATCAAAAAAAGATATCCGGATGCAAAAACTGTATTTATAGGTCCTTGTATTGCTAAGAAGGATGAGGCTAATCACTATGCTGGGGTTGTGGATGCAGTATTAACCTTTGAAGAATTGTCTGGTTTATTTAAGGATAGAGGAATCCAATTAAGTCAAGAAAAGGACTCAACTAAAGAAAGTCGTGCAAGGCTATTTCCAATTGCTGGTGGTATTTTAAAGACCATGGATAAGGAAGATAGTGACTATACATATTTAGCCGTTGATGGAGTTGAAAACTGTATCACTGCTTTGAAGGAAATAGAAAATGGAAATTTAAATCATTGTTTTATTGAAATGTCAGCTTGTACAGGTAGCTGCATAGGAGGACCAGTCATGGAGAAATTCCATAACCAACCTCTCCATAATTATAAAGAGGTCGTAACATATGCAGGAAGTGATGATTTTGTAGTAAAATCTCTTGGAGATAATTTCAAATATATTGAAGCGATTGGTCGTAAAGCAGCTATGCCAAGTGAGGTTGAGATAAAAGATATACTAGGTAAAATGGGAAAATCATCCCCTAATACTGAGCTTAATTGTGGGTCTTGTGGATATAATAGTTGTCGGGAGAAAGCCATTGCTGTAATCCAAGGGAAGGCAGAGCTTTCCATGTGTTTACCTTATATGATGGATAAGGCAGAGTGTTTTTCAGATACTGTAATTCGTAATTCCCCTAATGCTATTGTAGTATTAAATGATGATTTAGAGGTACAGAAAATCAATACTGCTGCTTGTGGGATTATGAATATTCGCCGTGAGTCTGATGTACTAGGTGAGCCTGTTATACGGATTTTAGATCCTGATGATTTTAATAAGGTTCGTGGTTGTCACGGGAAGACTATAAGTGATCGAATATATCTTGCAGAATATAAATCCTATGTTGATAGAACTATTGTATATAACCGAGATTATCATATGTTTATTTGCATTATGCATGATGTGACTACTGAGATAAAAAATCTTGAGAAGAAGATGGAAACCCGTAGGCAGGCAGCTGATATTGCTGATAAAGTAGTAGAAAAGCAATTGAAGATTGTACAGGAGATAGCATATTTGCTAGGAGAAACAGCAGCTGATACTCAAACAGCACTGACCCGGTTAAAGGAGACGATCTCTGATGATTAACAATCTTTATGCAGATATAGGGTATCATAGTCTCTCAAAGTATGGTAGTAAAATATGCGGTGATCATATTGAAATGATTGAACAAGAGGATGGTTCCATAGTTATTGTCCTTGCAGATGGTCTAGGAAGTGGAGTAAAGGCAAGTATTCTCTCTACTCTAACATCTACAATTATATCTCGTATGATAGCTGAGAACCTTCCCATTGAAGATTGTGTGAGGACTATTGCAGCAGCCCTTCCTATTTGTTCGGTGCGAAATCTTGCTTATTCTACCTTTACAATTATTCGGATTATGCCTAATAATGAAGTAGAAATCATTCAATATGATAGTCCTGATGTAATTTTGATTAGGAATGGTAAAAACTTAGAGATTCCATTTATGACTTCAGTTATAGAGGAGAAATCCATTAATTTTGCCAGAACAACCTTGCAGGAAAATGATGTTTTAATTGCTGTCAGTGATGGAGCTATACATGCAGGAGTAGGACCAGGTATGTCCTATGATTTTGGTTGGAAGCGAGAAAATATAATTGCTTTTATGGAGTCCTTTTCTCATGTTGGATTTACAGCTAAGACTTTAAATACTATTCTTCTTGATGAATGCTATAAGCTATATGGAGGAAAGTTGGGAGACGATACTACTGGATGTACCATACGAATTAGGCAACGGGAACCAGTTAATCTAATAATTGGGCCTCCTTCTAATAGAGAAGACTGTGACAAGATGATGTCTCTTTTCTTTTCAAAGGAGGGAAAACATATAGTATGTGGTGGTACAACAGCATCAATTGCAGCCAAATATTTACATAAGTCTTTGAAAGTAAGTATGGAATATGATGATCCTGATATACCTGCAATGGGAGAAATAGAAGGAGTAGATTTAGTAACAGAGGGAGTAATTACAATAAACAAGGTTTTATACTATGCTAAAAACTATTTAGAGGATAATGGATCCTATGTTGATTGGGGTTACAAACGAGATGGAGCTTCTAAGATTGCACGAATTCTATTCGAGGATGCTACAGACATAAATTTCTTCGTGGGACGAGCAGTGAATCCTGCCCATCAGAATCCAGGACTACCAATTAATTTCAGTATAAAAATGCAGTTGGTAAAGGAGCTTTCAGACTGCTTGAAAAAAATGGGCAAGCATATAAAGGTTAGCTATTTCTAATAAGGAATGTGAATTATAAATATGCAGTGAGGAACTATAACTATAATATGAAGGAGTACATACTATGCGAAAATTCGATACTAAAATTCAACATTTAAAATATAAGGTACTTAGAGAAGTGGGAAGGGCAGCTTGGAACGACTCTCTATTGGAATCAATTAATGATCTACATAAGAAGATTATATCAAAAAATCATTCTTCTATGCGTTGTTGTATTTATAAAGAAAGAGCTATATTAAGCGAAAGAGTTAATTTGGCCATGGGGGGAGATAGTAAAAATCCTAATGTTATTGAGGTAATTGATATTGCATGTGATGAATGCCCTGCCAGTGGTTTTGAAGTAACTCATGTGTGTAGAGGTTGCCTTGCTCATAGGTGTGAGGATGTTTGCAAACTAGGAGCAATTACCTTTGATAGTGAGCAAAGAGCCATTATTGATAAATCAAAATGTGTGAATTGTGGGGCTTGTGCTAAGGTTTGTGCCTATGGGGCAATTATTAATGAAAAGAGACCCTGTGAAAACGCTTGTAAAATTAAAGCTATTTCCATGGCAGAAGGTGGAGAAGCGAAAATTGACAATGAAAAATGCATTTCATGTGGCGCTTGTGTATATCAATGCCCATTTGGTGCTATTTCAGATAAATCCTTTATTTTGGATGTAATTCGTTTGATCAAAGAAAGTAGAGGCAATGAAGATTATAAGGTTTATGCAGTAGTAGCTCCATCTATTTCCAGCCAATTTACATATGCAAAGCTGGGTCAGGTAATTAGCGGAATAAAGGCACTTGGATTCCATACTGTTGTTGAAGCTGCCCTTGGAGCAGATTTAGTAGCTTGGGATGAAACCATAGAGCTACTTGAAAAGGGTTTTTTGACAAGCTCCTGTTGTCCTGCTTTTGTAGACTATATCAATAAGCAGTTTCCAACAATGATAGAGGATATATCTCATAATCCATCTCCTATGGCAGCCATGGGTAAATATATAAAAGATAGAGAACCAAAAGCAAAGGTTGTTTTTATTGGACCTTGTACGGCAAAGAAAATGGAATTTCAAAAGTCAGGGGTAAGGGAGTATGTAGATAGTGTAATTACCTTTGAAGAATTACAGGCACTTTTTGATAGTAAAGATCTAGATATTGCAACTCTTACTGAAGATGTCTTAGATAATTCATCTTATTACGGTCGTATATTCGCTAGAAGCGGGGGTCTTTCAGATGCAGTTGCTCAAGGATTGAAGGAGCAAGGAATAGAGGATTTTGACCTAAGGGCAGTAGCTTGTGATGGTATTGAAGAGTGTAGGGTTGCACTTTTAAAGGCTTCGAAGAGTGTTCCAGTAGGTAACTTTATTGAGGGTATGGCCTGTGTGGGAGGATGCATAGGCGGAGCAGGATGCTTGACCCACGGAGACAAGAATAAATCCCAAGTAGACAAATATGGGAGAGAGGCCTTAGAAAAAACAATTAAAGATGCAATTAGTGTGTTAAAATAGGGTAAAAGATGCTAATCATCAATTGATTAGCATCTTTTTATAGGGAAATAGAGTAGTTTTTTCATTGCAATTAGATTAACAATGAGATATTATTAAGTTATATTAATATATTTTTAAAGGAGGAATTTTAATGGCTATTAAGTACATACCAGAACCATTTAGAATCAAGATGGTAGAAACTATTAAGGTCCTAAATCGTGAGGAAAGGGAAGAAAGAATCAAAGAGGCTCATTATAATTTATTCAATCTTAAATCAGATGATGTATATATCGACCTATTGACTGACAGTGGGACAAACGCCATGAGTTCAGAGCAGTGGTCAGGAATAATGCGTGGAGATGAATCCTATGCTGGAGCTAAAAGTTACTATAATCTTCTAAATGCAGGTAAGGATATCTTTAATTATGAGCACATACAACCAGTTCATCAAGGCCGAGCAGCAGAGAAAGTTGTATTTCCTTTATTATTAAGCAAGGGTAAATATGCTATTTCAAATATGTTCTTTGATACTACAAGAGCTCATGTAGAATTAGCTGGAGCTAGGGCAATTGACTGTGTTGTAGCAGAAGCAAAGGATCCAAGTGTTAGAGTACCTTTCAAAGGTAATATGGATGTAGAAAAATTAGAAAAAATCATAAATGAAGTTGGAAAAGAAAATGTTGGTCTAGTAGTTATGACTATTACCAACAACTCAGCGGGAGGCCAGCCGGTATCAGTACAAAATATGAGAGATGTAGCAGCTATTTGTAAAAAATATGGTATACCATTAGATATTGATGCTGCTAGATTTTCAGAAAATGCTTTCTTCATTAAACAAAGAGAAGAAGAATTTAAAGATGCGAGTATAAAGGATATTATTAGAGAGATATTTAGCTATGGAGATATGTTTACTATGAGCGCAAAGAAAGATGCTATTGTAAATATGGGTGGATTAATTGGAATTAAAAATGATGCAGAATTATTCCAAAAAGTTAAAGCAAATTGTATCTCATTCGAAGGATTTTCCACATATGGAGGGCTGTCTGGTAGAGATTTGGAAGCTTTGGCAATAGGATTATATGAAGGACTTGATGAGGAATTCTTAAGATATAGAATTGGTCAACTTGAATATATAGCTTCAAAACTTGATGATGCTGGTATAGCTTATCAAGCACCAGTAGGTGGACATGGATTATTCGTAGATGCAAGAGCAATGTTCCCTCATATTCCATATAATGAATTTCCAGCACAAGCATTGGCAGTAGAGTTATATAGGGAAGCTGGAATTAGAACTTGTGATATAGGTTCTTATATGTTAGGTAACGACCCAGATACAGGTATACAAATAGAATCAGAATTTGAATTCACTAGACTTGCAATTCCAAGAAGAGTATATACCCAAGCTCATTTTGATGTAATGGCAGATGCACTTATTGCAATTAAAGAGAGAGCAAGCAGCGTGAAGGGCTATAGAATCACTTGGGAGCCACCAGTACTAAGACATTTCCAAGCACATCTAGAACCAATCAAATAATTTTACAATAAGTTTGGATTTTGGTGCCAGGCACCGATTTCCAAACTTATTTTACATACTAATATTCAGAAAAGGGGGAATTTATTTGGATTTACAGAGGTTTATTGATTTCAAAGAGAAAATTGTAGAGAATGTATCAAAAGTAATAATAGGTAAGGAAAAAGAGATTGAGCTCATTATTGTATCTTTTCTTTCAGGGGGACATGTATTATTAGAGGATATACCAGGTATGGGAAAGACCATGATGATAAAGGCTTTTTCCAAGACTTTAGATCTGCCATTTAAGAGAATTCAGTTTACACCAGATTTACTTCCATCTGATATAACAGGAATTAATTTTTACAATCAAAAGACTGGAGATTTCCAATTTAGAGAAGGTCCTTTATTTTCAAACATAGTACTTACAGATGAAATAAACAGAGCAACACCTAGGACGCAATCGTCCCTTCTTGAAGCAATGGAGGAGAAGCAAATTACAGCTGATGGAGTTACTAGAAAATTACATATGCCTTTTATGGTACTAGCTACACAAAACCCAGTGGAGTCCTTTGGTACATTTCCACTTCCAGAGGCACAATTAGATAGGTTTTTTATGCGTATAAAATTAGGATATCCTACTTTGGAAGAGGAGAAGATCATAATTCAAAAGAATATAGGAAATCCATTAGATAGTATAGAATCAATAATGAAAGATGAAGAATTGAAATATATATTTTCTAATGTATCAAAGGTATCCATTCAAGATGAAGTAATGGATTATTTGGTAAAGATAGTAAATGAAACTAGAAATAAGGATAATATAAAGCTAGGAGTAAGCCCTAGAGGGTCAATCGCTTTATTTAAAGCTTGTCAGTCCTATGCAGCTATTCAAGGAAGGGATTATATTATTCCAGAGGATATAAAGACCATGGCTCCATATGTATTAAACCATAGGATAATTGCCCGTGGTGTAAATAATATAGAAGATGCATTGGAATTAATTAAGGGAATAATAGAAACAGTAGAAGTTCCCTTAGAAGATATACGGGTATAATTATGATTTGGTTCTTAATAGGTTTACTAGGTATTACATATTTGATCAATAAGATAGCTTTAAGTTATGGTTTTACAAATTTAAATTATCGAATGGAGCTAGGACAGAAAACTGCTGAAATTGGGGATGGAATAGAGATTGTATCTATAATAGAAAATATAAGTTTATTATCAGTATCTTTTCTAAGGATAGACGAATTTTTCCCACAAGGATTTCACAAAAAGCAAAACACCTATACTTTATTTGTAATGCCTTATCAAAGAGTAAAAAGGACATATAAGTTGAATGCAGAAAAGAGAGGTCTTTATTCCATAGAAGATGTAACTCTTACATTAGGTGACTTTGTGGGCCTTGAATCCCATAAGAAACAAATAAAACTGGATCATGAGATAATAGTATTTCCTAAGAAACTGGAACTCATAGAAAATATTGTTCCTGAGGGAGCTTTAAGTGGAGATATTTCAGTGAAAAGGTGGATAATAGATGACCCACTTATGACAATTGGTATTAGAGAATATACAGGCAATGAACCAGAGAGGTATATCCATTGGCCATCATCATTAAAATATGGAAACCTAATGGTAAGAAATTTTGACTTTACTACGGATAATAGTGTGATGGTAGTGTTGAATCTTGAAACAATGAAACCTTGCTGGAAACCAGTGGAGGAGGGGCTAATTGAAAAGGTAATATCCATAACTAGAGGAGTAATAGAAGAATTTGAAGACCTAAAAATACCCTATGGTCTTGCTGACAATGAGTATAATCACAATCCTGACTATGTAAGGGGACATTTTTATCATCCGGGATTAGGACAAAATCATCTGGTAGATTTACTTGAGGTGTTGGGAAGAATAACATATAAAGTACCCTTCTTCTTTGAGAACACATTGAAGGATATAGGAAAAAGCAAAGGAAATTATACCACAATAGTTATCATCACTCCAAGGATATTGGATACTTACATAGATCCTATTAATGAATTAAGTAGGACTGTAAATGGAGTTGTGGTTATATCCCTTGAAGGGGAGAAGTTAGATCAGCTAAATAATAAAATAATTAAGTATAGGAGTAAATAATTATGTTAGACTTAATTTTACTTGAATTAATTTCCTTAGTTTCATTTATATATTCCTTAGTACTTATGTATGTGGCCTTTGTTCCCATAAATGAAATGATATTAATATTTCTTTGGACCATTGGGGTATCAACAGTTTTTGCATTGACCTACAAGAAGTCAATATTCTTTGAGGGGATTATTTTGTTATTATTTATTCCTCTAAAGTTTTATAATACCAATCCAGCCATATTTCTCATTGTTTTCACAGCCTTTATGTTATATTTCTATATCAAGAAATCTTTGCTCAATGTTAATTATGACGAATACTTATATAAATTAAAGATAAACTATATAGTCCTTGTAATATCAATAGCTGCGAGATCCTTGCTACTTGATTTATCAGGTTCAATTGGCTATGCACTATTCTTTATCATAATGTATCTATTATCTTCAATACTGTTGAATAGACTAATGAGACATTTAGATGCAGGTATGGATATAAAGAAGATAAGAAAAACCAATTTTGTGTATTTGGGATTTATGTCAGTAGGATTTGCCATATTGACTTTTGAAAAGCTGAGGGAGAGCATAGTAGATGTAGTGGATAAAGTAACTACTGCAATATATTACCCTATTTATCTATTGTTTCGTAATTTTGGCATGACATCGGATAAAAATGTAAAAATAGCAATTGACTATGAGTTAGAAGAAACAACAAAAATAATAAATAATATTCCCCTTGAGGAAATTGAAAAGATGATGAATAGTGGAATCTTTAAAGCATTTAAAATATTTTCAAGGGTAATGCTAGTTCTATTGATTTTGCTTCTAGTCTATATAATATTGAAAACCTTTACTAGAAATGGTAAGAGTAGTATAGATTATACTGAGGAAAGGGAGCATATAAAGGATCTCAAGAAAAAGAAAAGAAGGATTAAAAGAGATAAGTACCCAAGTGAAAGAAAAGAGCAAATACGATATTATTATAGAAGGTACCTAGAGAAACTAAGAAAGATAAATATAGAACTTTCAAAAGCGGACACATCCTTAGAAGTAAATGAAAAGGCAGGAGAAGTACTTGAAGGTAATATAGATGAACTAAGAGAAATATATATCGAGAGTCGTTATAGTGATAAAGAAGTAGATTTACTAACAGTAGAAAAAATGGGAAAACTATACAAAAAATTATAATAAGTTTGGAATTCGGTGCCAGGCACCGATTTCCAAACTTATTTGCTATTGGTACTTCTTTAATAATTGATTTTTGATATCCCATAATTCTTGGGATAGGTCTACGAAATATCTGTGAGGTCTTTCAAATCTTTTGACTTCATCCCACATTAGGTCCAATTGATCTTTGCAATATTGCTGTATCTCATGTATGGTTGGATTCTCATATATACAATTTCCTTTTTCGAATATCTTAACTAAAAGTTTCTTAGTATAGAAATTAGTCAAGGTCTTTCTCTTCCATGTATAGATAGGATGGAAGATATCATAAGGCTTTGACTCATCTATTATTTCGTCGTGGAGAGTAATGACATCAGCAATGGCCTTATTTGTTTTCTTATCAAATAATCTATATACTTGTTTAAATCCAGGTGTAGTTATTTTTCCCACATTTTCACTAACTTTTATTTTAGGCACCAATTTTCCATCTTGTTCTATTGTAGTCAACTTATAGACTCCACCAAAAACAGGCTGTGATTTGGCAGTTATTAGTCTTTCTCCTACACCAAAGGAATCAACTCTTGCTCCTTGGGTCAATAAATCTCTTATAACATATTCATCCAAAGAATTAGATGCTACAATAGCACAATCTTGGAATCCTGCTTCATCCAACATTTTTCGTGCCTCTTTAGATAAATATGCAATATCTCCACTATCAATTCTAATGCCCTTTGGTCTAAATCCACGAGATACTATCTCTTCATTAAACACTTTTATTGCATTTGGGACACCTTCTCGCAAAGTATTGTAAGTATCCACTAAAAGGGTACAGTTATCAGGGTATAATTTAGCATATGCCCTAAAAGAATCTAGCTCAGTAGGAAACATCTGAATCCAACTATGAGCCATAGTGCCTAAAGCAGGAATATCAAAATCCCTATCCACTATGGTATTGGCAGTCCCTATACATCCTCCAATATATGCAGCTCTAGCTCCAAGTATGGCGCCTTCATATCCTTGAGCTCGTCTAGAACCGAATTCCATAACTGTTCTACCATCAGCAGCTCTAACTATCCTATTAGCCTTTGTAGCGATTAAACTTTGATGATTGATTGTTAGTAGAACCATGGTTTCAACAAGCTGTGCTTGTACCACAGGGCCTCTGACGGTTACTATAGGTTCTTGAGGGAAAATAGGAGTTCCCTCTGGTATAGCCCATACATCACATTGAAACTTAAAGTTCTTTAAATAATTTAAAAATTTGTCGCCAAAAATTTCTCTCGACTCAAAATATGCAATATCTTCATCATTAAATTTTAGATTTCTTAAATATTCTATGAGTTGCTCAACACCAGCCATAATGGCAAAACCACCATCGTCAGGTATTGTCCTAAAGAACATATCAAAGTATGCAATCTGATCATCCATGCCATTTTCTAGGTATCCATTGGCCATAGTAAACTCATAGAAATCAGCCAACATAGTAAGGTTTTTTCTGTCTTTCCAATCCAAGCTAATCATTTTATATCTCCTTTGTAAATATCGTTATACTAATTATAGACCTAAGTTAAGAAAAGTGCAATAAAGCAAAAAATAATAGATGGGTAATTTCTTTTTCATCAGAAACCACCCATCTTAAAAATAAAACTTTTTGCAACTACCCCAACCTATTAATTTTGGTTCAATCACTAACTCCAATACTTTGTTACACTCCTTTATTGTCATCTACTAAATTTAATACTAAATACTTATACTTCTAATACTTTATACTTTTACTTCTAACATACTAAATACTTGTAGCTCTAATACCTTTAAATACCTTAATCTTTACATCTCAGGAAGCTTCTTTACGCTTCTTCAAATTCCAATCTTAAAATCTTGGATAATATACAGAAACTTTTCTGCATTTACAAACTTCACATATTCAGTTTTTTTAAATACTTCATACTATCAAACTACAATTAATTTTACTGACTACTAATTGAAATGAAAAGCATTTAAGTTGGGAATAGTTAAAGTTTTATTTGCCTTAATTATATATCACTTTAGCACTTTAGTCAAGTACTTTATTGAAATATTTTTAAGTGATATATGTATTAATATTATACCCATATTTATTACTTTAAACATAAAATAATAAATATGGGTATATAAAATTTCTTTTAAATTATATTCTTTAAAATCCTAACAAACTACCAACTTGATATACTAGGACTGAAGCCACCCAAGCAATTATGAAAGGATATACAGCCATAAAAATTGCCCATTTTGTAGAATTAGTTTCTCTTTTTACAGTAGCTATTACAGCTGCACAAGGAGTATATAAAAGTGTCATTACCATAAATGATACAGCAGTTAGTGGTGTGAATACACCTTGCAAAGCAGAAACTAATTGGGATCCTTCAGATACACCAGCGTAAACCATTCCTAAGATGGCTACAACAGCTTCTTTAGCTGCTATTCCTGCAAAGAGACTAACAGTAGCCTGCCAAGTTCCAAAGCCTGCAGGTGCAAATATTGGGGCTAAGAAAGTACCGATTCTACCTAAAATGCTTTCTTGACTATAAGCTTCTACTCCAAGGGGGAATACGGACAATACCCATAGAAGAGAAACTACTACAAATATAATAGTTCCAGCTCTGTATAGAAAGTCCCATACCTTATCCCACATATCCCTTACAACATATTTAAAAATAGGTAATCTATAAGGTGGAAGCTCCATTATAAAATGAGAAGATTCACCTTTAAACAATGTTTTTGAAAATATCTTACCTAAGACTAAAGCCATTACTATTCCTAAAGTATAAAGTGAAAACAATACAATTCCACCATGATCAGGGAAGAATGCTGCTATAAAAACTAAATAAATTGGTAATCTTGCACCACAGGACATGAATGGATTTATAAGTAAGGCAATCATTCTATCCTTCTTATTCTCCAAAGTCCTAGTTGCCATAATACCTGGTACATTACAACCAAATCCTACTATCATAGAAATAAAGGTCTTACCATGAAGCCCAAGGGCACGCATTATACTGTCCATTATATATGCAGCTCTGGCCATATATCCTGTATCCTCTAATATACCAAGGAAAAAGTATAAGACCATAATAAGAGGAATAAACTCAAATACAGTAGCAACACCACCAAAGAGGCCTTCAGAAATAAATGATACTAGCCACTCTGATACACCAATATTATTTAAAAATCCAATTACCAATTCTCCAATATATTCAATAAAACTTGCTACATATCCACCAAATATATCTCCACCAATAGCAAAGGTTAATTGAAATACAGCAAACATTATAAAAGCGAATATAGGAAGTCCTAAATATTTATGAGTAATTATTTTGTCAATTTTATCAGTCAATGTTTCAGCGGTCACATTTGGGTGCTTCACAGAATCTTTTAATACTTTATTAATAAAATCATATCTTCTATCTACAATTTCCAATTCATATTCCGTAGCTTTTTCTCCTAAAGAAGAAAGTCTCTCCTTTACTTCAGAAAATTCTTTAATATTTTCCAGCTGCTTATAAATATCTTGGTCTCCTTCTAATAGCTTTATGGCTACCCATTTAGTTGGATATTCCAAGGTGGAATTAGCAAGGATAGATTCCAAAGATTTTATCTCACTATCTACACTTTCTCCATAACTAAATGAAATATTAGAATTATTATCTTTAGCAAAATAACCTATGGATTCTTCAATAAGTACATCAAGGCCCTTATTCTTAGAAGCAATAGTAGGTATTATGGGTGCTCCTAATTTTTTTGACAGTATATCTATATCAATCTCAATATTCTTCTGCTTAGCTTCATCCATCATATTTAGGGCTATGATTACCTTTGTTCCCATTTCGATTAATTGAGTTGTTAAGTACAAGTTTCTCTCAATATTAGTTGCATCTACCACATTTATTACTAGATCTGGATTTCCTTTAATTATATAATCACGGGCGACAACCTCGTCCTCAGAGTAAGCTCCAAGACTATAAGTCCCAGGCAAGTCCACCACATTATACTGATTGCCCTTCCATTTAAACTTTCCTTCTTTTTTTTCAACAGTAACACCAGGCCAATTTCCAACATGCTGATTAGACCCAGTCAATGCATTAAATAAAGTAGTCTTTCCACTATTTGGATTACCTACTAATGCTATAGTATGCAAACAAATTCCTCCCCTTACAAATCATATCTATTACAAATGTAGACCAAAAAATTAATGCTCAATAATTATATTACGAGCAATACCTCGACCCAATGCTAATTTATGACCTGCTAAACTTAGTATAATAGGTCCAACATCATTTTTCATTACTTTAATAGATACACCCTTGTGTAATCCTAATTCGTATAGCCTTTTTTTTGCCTTGCAGCACCCAGATATTTCTTTGACTTTACATGACTCGTTAGCTTTCAAACATGTTAAACATTTATCATTCATAGAATCATCTCCTCGTATGTATAAGTTATAATGATAACCATTATCAATAACCATACTATTAGTATAATATACTTTTGGCCTAATGGCAATAGTTTTTTAAATAGAGGAAGAAATTTATATTGATTATTTTCAATAGAATGGTTATAATTAAGCTGAAGGTCAAAGAAAGTCAAACTAATTTAATTCTCCTACTAAAGGGGAGGTGGAGGAATATATGGAATATAAAGATTATTATAAAATACTTGG
>CAZIII010000038.1:0-14524 GCA_964539425.1 uncultured Tissierellaceae bacterium
ACGACCTCCAGAGCCACAATCTGGCGCCCTAACCAACTAGGCCACACCCACCATATAATTAATCTATGTAACAATTACTTCTTTGGTAGCACACCAATGGAGCGGGTGAAGGGGATCGAACCCTCGCAACTGGCTTGGGAAGCCAGTGCTCTACCACTGAGCTACACCCGCAAGTGAACTCAATTTGTAATCGCTAACAATTTAAAATTATATCACCTTAGTCGAATAATGTCAACACTATATTTTTTATTTTATTTCAATTATTTTTTCTTCAATTGAATCCCCTATTGTAATCATTCCAAGAGTGTTTTTTTTATTATATCCTCTTGGGTAAACCGGACTCCCGGGATTCATTATGACAATTCCCTCTGTTCTCTCAAGGATTGGGACATGAGTGTGTCCAAATAGCACATAATCAGCTGCAATTTCTTGTGCTTTATAATATATATTTGAGAGGCCAAAATTTACATTATATTTATGGCCATGGGATAAAAATATTCTTTTTCCCCCTACTTCTACAATTTCATCATCATTAAAATCTGTTCTATTATAATCTCCGTTTCCCCTTACTATTGTTGTTGGAATATTTAACTGGTCTCCTAATCTGATTCCGTCTTCTACATAGTCTCCTAGGTGAAAAATCATATCCGGTTGACCGATAATTTCTATACCCCGAATAACATTTCTAATATCTCCATGGGTATCTGATATTATAAGTATTTTCATCTATTCATCCTCTAATAACTTTAATATTTCTATTTTCAAATTCTCCATTGCCTTTGCTCTATGGGATATCTTATTTTTTATACCTTCTCCTAGGTCTCCAAATGTCTTGTCAAAGCCTTCAGGTTTAAATAGAGGGTCATATCCAAATCCATTGTTTCCTTTCATATCAAAGCCTATTGTGCCCTTACATTCGCCATAAACTGTTGTTATCTCTTTCTTTTCTGTAATTAATACTATAACTGTTTTAAAACTAGCATTTCTTTCTTCCAAAGGTATGTTTTTTAATTCTTGGAGAAGTTTAATATTGTTTTTTTCATTATTTCCTTCTTCCCCAGCATATCTACTAGAATAGACCCCTGGTTCTCCATTTAGTATATCTACGAATAGTCCTGAATCATCTGCTAGTACCATATATTCAGTTTTCTCTGCTAATGCCTTAGCTTTTTTTATACTATTCTCTTCTAATGTATTTCCATCTTCTAAAACATCAATATGTCCTAAGCCAATATCTTTCTTGGATACAACTTCTATAGGTAGATCTTTTAGTATATCTTTTATTTCTTTAACTTTATCTATATTTCCTGTGGATACCACAAGTTTCCTCTTCTTCATTGTTTCTATTTACTCCTTTATTGATCCTATTAATTTTCCAATATCTCCAAGTGCATTTTTTTGAATTTCTATTAAGTTCTTTATACCAATTTCAGCTAAATCCAGTATTTCATTTAGTTCTGTTCTCGTAAATGTAGTTTCTTCTCCTGTACCTTGAATTTCTACAAATTCATTTTTATCAGTCATTACCACATTCATATCAACTAGAGCTTTATGATCTTCTTCATAGCATAAATCTAATATAGGTCCATTTTCACTAATACCTACACTAATTGCTGCTAAATATCCTGATATTGGTATCTCCCCTATTTTTCCACTTTCATAAAGTTTATAAAGCGCATCTACTAAAGCTACAAAACTTCCTGTAATAGCTGCAGTTCTTGTCCCTCCATCTGCTTGTATAACATCGCAATCTATCCAAATAGTCCTCTCTCCCATTTTTGATAGATCCACAACTGATCTTAAGGACCTACCAATCAACCTTTGTATCTCTTGGGTTCTTCCATCTATTTTTCCTCTGGTTGAGTCTCTAACTTTTCTTGTAATTGTAGCAGCTGGAAGCATTGAATATTCTGAAGTTATCCAGCCTTTACCTGATCCCTTTAAAAAAGGTGGTACTTTTTCATCTATCATTGCAGTACAAATAACCTTAGTATTGCCCATCTCTATAAGCACTGAACCCCATGGATGCAATAAATAATTCCTAGTAATTTTCACTTCTCTTATTTCATTAGATTGCCTATTATCTATTCTCACTTTATCATCTCCAAATAATATACTATTTATATTCTACCAAATATTGATGATTTTATCTATGAGAAAAGAAAGATTCAAAAAAAGAAAGATTCTTCCATTCACTCAAGATGACAAATTTGCCATTCTGAATGCAAGGAAGAATCCATATTTTAACTATTCAATTTTAATATTCATTTGCAAATACTGGTATAGCAGTATTTATTATTTCTCCATCTATAAGTAGCTCAACATTTTCAATTTCTTTAAATTGACCTAATGTTAATCCAATATTTTTAATTATATCATCAAATACTTGGTCTCCTGCTGAACTTAAATAATTTTCGTAGGATATATCTACATAAGCTGTTCCATCTTTTACTTCTACTCCATGGAGCATAATATCCTTAGGTATATCAGAAAATAATCCTGCTACTTCTGGTGGTCCCTCAAATAGTAGATCTAAAGCTGAATATACATTAGCCATTGGTGCAAGGGTAGGTATAGTAACAGGGATGTAATACTCAAATTCTTCATCATTCATTCCCTTATAATATACTACCACATTTGATCTACCTTCTCCTTTATCTCCAATTAGATTGATATCTTCTCTAGCTAAAGGTTTGCTAATATCTCCACCAAACTTTAATGCTGAAGAGGAATTTCCACCTACTAAAATTTGTACTTCTTTAATGGCTGGGAATTCCGTTAAGGTATATACAACACCTTTGATGAAACTATCTTCTTCCTTGTCACTTTGGTTCTCTAGTATTACATTCTCAGAAAAATCTACCTTACATAATCCAGTTTCCTCATTGATGGATATACCTCTTATTTCTGTGCCTGCAGGTAAAATAGGCAATAGACCTGTAGGGCTTAATACCTCTCTGAGCTCTGGACTATCAATCATGTTTTTTAGCGTTACTTTTGCAATTCCTTCTTCCCAAGGAATTTTTCTCATTACAGGAACTAAGTATCCTTCAGTGTTTTTAAAATATAATACTGTTTTTCTCATTCCATCATCTTCTTCTATGACAATATCATTCTCATCAGATCGGACCATTTGAATTTCATCCTCATTAGCTGATAGCTTCTTGTCAAGAATACCTTTACCCACACTAAGAATCGTTAGACCTAAGACTATTATTAGTCCAAATAATATTATTCTTCTATTTACCATCATCAACCCTCCTAAATTATACTATTACATTATATTAGAATAGTTGTCAGACTATGATTGTTTTATCTTTTAGTTTTTTAATATTGAAAAATATACAATAAAAAAAGAATCTACAAACATTTAGCATTCCGCCAAAATTTGTGATTCCCTTTCTTTAATTATGCTTATTAATTAGCTTCAAAGTATTTTTCTATACCCCTTATTATTGAATCTATTATTTTATATTGATAGTCATCTGTAAATACAAGTTTTTCCTCTGCTGCATTGGATAAAAATCCTACTTCTACTAAAACTGCAGGCATTTTTGTTTCCCTTAGTACTACTAAATTTGGTCTTTGTACTATACCCTTATCTGCTGCACCTGTACCCTTGAGTAATTCATCCATAATACTTTTAGCAAAAGGATGCTGGTCTACTTCTTTTTTCTCAGATTTAGTTGCTGGGCAGTATAGTACTTGAATGCCAGCTATAGATTTATTGTCATGGGCATTACCGTGGATACTTACAAAAACATCAGCATAATTATCATTAGCTATTCTAGCTCGTTCATATAGATCAATGAACTCATCAGTATCTCTTGTCATTATTGTATTATATCCTAATGATTCTAGCTTGCCATTTAATTTTAAAGAAATAGCAAGGTTTAAATCCTTTTCCTTTTTCTTAGTAATAGATGTGGCTCCTGGATCCTTGCCACCATGCCCTGCATCGATTACTATTAGCCTATCTACGGAAGTTGTATTTCCATCTTTTTTTATCACTAGTGAAATCTTACTATCTATTTCATTGGAAAGCAAAGTATATTCAATACTTCTTCTGAATTTGACTAATAACTTAGTCTCTATTTCATCTTTAATAACTTCTATTTCATCTACTAATCCATCTTTTATAACTACTAGTCCTTCATTCAAATCTACATTTTCTGTTGGAATAGTTACTTCTAATTTCTTGGAAGCAGAGTCAAAATTTACTGTATAATCAGTTTCAACAAGACTATCTATAGTAAGAAGACTTTCTTGACCAACTAATGCATAGAAAATACTTTCCCAGAAAGATTCTTCTGGATGGATGATTATTTTATCATCAAAAGTATCTATTTTTATATTAGGGTCTGATATTCCATCCTTAATATCTAAGACTATCCTTACGATTTGGTCTGAAGAGCTATAGTTGTTGTCAGCTAGGAATTGAGATACTCTAACTCCTTTAATAAATCCTAAATCATAACTATGACTAACATAGGTAGTTCCATCTAAAACTGAATCCATTAAATCAATTACAATTCTCTCAGGATTCTTCAGTCTCATAATGTTCATCTTCCCATTTCCAGCACCATTTACTACAATAGCTTCTTTTCCTTCTATTGTCTCTTGAGTAATTTCCCCTATAACATTGCTTCCAAAAGAAAGTATTAAACCATTCCCATCACTTCCCGGCATAATATTATATTTTATTTGGTTCTTTAGAGTAACTACTACTCTAGTAACACTAGGTTCATAGGAAAATTGGGAGTATTGAATATCTTTAATAAAAGTATCATCAATAGATATAGAACCAGGCTCATCTCCAGTAGCTGTCAATGCCAGCTTAGAATTCTGTATATCTATGACCAATTTGTTAGAGTCTGATAAAAATATGGTCTCATACTTTAGATCCTTACCACCGTTTATAAATATTTTGTTTATATCAGTACTTCCTTTACTCGAATAAATGTTATTGATAACCTTTATAGATGAATTATCTATTGGCTTTTCTTCTAATGAATTATCTTCATTTTTTGTTGTATTTATAAATGGTGCTTTATTTGTCTCATCCCAACCCACTTCAAATCCTAATATTTCTGCTATGAAAGATAGGGGTACCATGGTCTTAATTTCATTGTTTTCAAAAGTCACTAATCTTGGTATAGCGTTTTTGTCTAGTACTAACTTTTCACCATTTATGGTTGCTATTGCACTATCTATGGTTAATCTTATTTCTTTATCTCCGCTATTAATTATGGCAGTTTTTGTCTTTTGATCCCAGTCAACCTTTGCACCATATTTTTCAGATATAAATCTTACTGGAACCAAAGTTCTGTCAATGTAGACAAATGAAGGTGTTTCACTACTTACTGCTTGTCCGTCCATTATAATAGGTACCTGGGATACAGGTACTTTATTTCCATTCATACTTACTAAAATCTTTGTGTTGCTAGCTGCATGTCCAAATTGGCTAAATAACACCATAATAAAAAATATGGACAGTACTATCTTCCATTTCTTCATTCATTCTACCCCCTTATGTCATCTCATCTTAAGTGAATCCATCTATGTTATTTATATCATTTAGCCAATTATTATGTCAACGCATTCTGAGAATTGTAATCATAATGTAATATTATTTGTCAAATAATAAAGCTTTGTATAATTCATCACTTGCAGGCGGTTCTATAATAGATACTTCCCCATTTCTCTCCATTAGTATTCCTTCTTCTATTATTTCACCTATGACTGTGGCCTTTATGTTATTAGCATCTAATTCTTCATAAATCCTTAAAACATTCTTTTCTTCTCCAATTATCAGCATTGATCCACTAGATATTAATCTGTATAAATCTATGCCCACTATGTCTGCAATCTCCTTAGTCACATCTTTAACAGGTATTAAGGATTCGTATACTTTAATTCCCTTTCCTATAGCTTTAGAGGCTTCCCATACTGCACCTAAAACTCCACCTTCAGTTATGTCATGCATATAATGAACTCCGATTTCACCACATATCATTCCTTCTTTTACAACACTAAGCATAGTGTCCATATCCTTGGCTTTAGTTAATTTTTCTATTCCTATTTTTTCAACTAAGGTATCTTCTAATTCCTTAGCAATTATGGATGTTCCTTCTATTCCTGCATATTTGGTGATCAATACCTTATGTCCTACTTCAATCTTATTCAAATCAGGTAGTTTTTCTCTATATTGCTTTCCTATGACAGTTGTGCTAATCACAACTCTATTTACGGCGTCCGTAATCTCAGTGTGTCCTCCAATGATTTCAATGTTTAATTCTTCAGCAACTTCTCCTGCATCCTTCATAATCTTTCCCAAATCTTCCTCTGTAGTGGATGGTGGTGCTAATATAGTCATTAAAACGCCAAGTGGCTCTGCTCCACTGGTTGCTACATCATTGCATGATATATGTACGGCTAGTTTCCCAATTCCTTTAGTAGCCCCTGTAATAGGGTCTGTACTCATTACGCATAATTCTTTTCCAAAATCAATTATTGCGTTATCTTCCCCAACTGCTGCCCTAACTAATACTTCTTTTCTTTTGTTTTTTATATTTGATAAAACTATTTTTTCTAACACATCATTAGGTAATTTTCCAATTTCCAACTTTTTTCCTCCTTATAAATCTAAAAATTTATAAGTATATTGTATCACATGCATAACAGATTTAAAACATTATGGGTACACTTTAAAAGTACTATTAATAATATTTTAATATGTTTTGGATAGAATAGAAGAAAGAACTAATAGTGAAAAGAGAATAGTGAATAGCAATAGTTATAAGTTACTCACTGAATTTAAAGGAGGTCTCATATTTGATGATAGCTTGTTCAGAAAAATGTATATATGAAGACGAGGGACTATGTACTTTGAAATCAGTTATCCCTCCATCTAAGACTCCAATCAAGGACTGCCCATTTTATTCAGAAAAGGAAAAAGAAAATAAAATTAAATAAGGAGCCCTCAGGCTCCCTATGATTTATCTCTCATTTAGCATATCTGTAACCATTTTATTTACAATTTGTGGATTAGCTTTTCCCCTTGAAGCCTTCATTATTTGTCCAACTAAAAATCCTAAAGCTCTATCCTTTCCATTTTTGAAATCGATAATGGATTGTTCATTATCATTTAATATCTTTTCTATTATGCCTTTAAGCTCACCTTCATCACTAATTTGAATTAGTCCTTGCTCTTTTACTATTGTTTCAGGATCTTTTCCAGTATCCAACATTTCCTTTAGAACCTTTTTACCTGTATTGTTATTGATTTTACCTTCTTTTACAATAGATATAAGCTGTCCTAAGGCCTTTGGAGTAAGGGAAGTATCTTCTATTTCCACTTCTTCATCTTTCAATCTCCTTAAAACATCTCCCATAATCCAATTACTAACTAGTTTTGGATCATTGATATACTTAATAGTTTCTTCATAAAAAGTTGCTAATTCTTTAGATGATGTTAGTACACCTGCATCATAGGTTTCTATATTATATTCATTGATAAATCTTTCTTTTTTATCATGAGGTAATTCTGGAAGGCTCAACCTTATTTCATCTATCCACTTTTGGTCAATTACCAAGGGAGCAATATCACCATCTGCTGCAAATCTATAATCTGCTACTCCTAGTTTTTGCCTCATGATTATGGTTTCGTTTTTTACTTCATCCCATCTTCTTGTTTCTCTAACAGTATTTTTACCTTCTTTTAGAAGTGCAATATGTCTTTTCTCTTCAAATTCCATAGCCTTTACTGCTCCTCTAAAGGAATTCAGGTTTTTAATTTCTGTAATATTGGTCTTGGCTCCTGTTTCAGAGTCTACAACATTTATATTTACATCACATCTTAAGGATCCTTCTTCCATCTTACAATCTGATACCTCTATATATTTTAATATAGCCCTTAACTTCTCTAAAAATAGCCTAGCTTCTTCTGGTGTATTCATGTCTGGTTTTGTTACTATTTCTATTAGTGGTACTCCAGATCTATTATAATCAATTAAAGTATCTCCTTCTGTTGTATGTGTTTGTTTTCCTGTATCCTCTTCAATATGGATTCTCTGTAAATTTACTTTTTTAGTTCCATCTCCTAATTCTATCTCGACATATCCACCTTCACATAGGGGTAAATCATCTTGAGATATTTGGTATCCCTTAACTAAGTCAGAATAAAAATAATTTTTTCTATCCATTCTTGTATTAGTTATTATATTTGAATTAAATGCAATTCCTGCTTTTATTGCATATTCTATTGCTGTTTCATTAATAACAGGCAATGCACCAGGTAATCCTAAACATACTGGGCAGCAATTGGTGTTTGCTTCACTACCAAAGGCATTTGCACAAGAACAAAACATCTTTGTTTTGGTCATTAGCTCAGTATGAATCTCTAATCCAATTATAGTTTTATAAGCCATTTTTAAGTCCTCCTTCCAAACCTAGACCAGTTTTAAATATATTTGCTTCTTTGTATCTATCCCCAATTAATTGAATGCCAACTGGTAATTCGTCCACATATCCACAAGGAAGACTCATAGCACACAGGCCTGCAAGATTAACTGGTACAGTGAATAAATCTGCCATATACATAGATAAAGGATCTTTTATTTCTCCAAACTTGAAAGGCAATACTGGTGATGTAGGTGATAAAATTACATCATATTTGCCAAAAGCCTTGTCAAAATCATTCTTTATTAAAGTTCTGACCTTTAAAGCTTTTTTATAGTGCTCATCTGCATAACCACTGCTTAATGAATAGGTCCCTAGCATTATTCTTCTCTTAACTTCTTCTCCGAAAGCTTCACTTCTTGAATTTATATATAATTCATCTAAATTACTATATTCTTTCCCTCTATATCCATATCTAACCCCATCAAATCTAGCCAAATTTGAGCTAACTTCTGATGTTGATATAATATAATAAACTGCAAGGGCATATTCTAAATGAGGTAAGGATATCTCTTCAATTTCAGCACCTAATCCTTCAATTATCTTAATTGATTTAGTTATTTGGTCTTTTATTTTAGTATCAATTGCATTCCCGAAAATCTCTTTTGGAAGTCCTATTTTCATTCCCTTTAAGTAATTATTATAGTCAATTTCCTCAGGGAAACTGCCAAATCTTATGGTTCCTTCCGGATTTTTAAAGGATGTGGAATCTTTTTCATCATATCCAGTGATTGATGATAGCATAAGTACTGCATCTTTAACATCTCTACCGAATACTCCCACTTGATCCAAAGTATTTGCCATGGATACTACCCCATATCTGGATACTATTCCATATGTAGGCTTGATGCCTACTACATCACAATAAGAAGCAGGTTGTCTTATGGATCCACCAGTATCTGTACCTAATGACAAGGCAACTTCTCCAGCTTTTACTGCTGCTGCTGATCCTCCAGAAGACCCTCCTGGAACCCTTTCGTTATCTATTGGATTTTTAGTATGTCCAAAATATGAAGTCTCTGTTGATGACCCCATAGCAAATTCATCCATATTAGTTTTTCCCATTATTATTCCATCTGCATCTTTAATTCTATTTACTATAGTAGCATCGTAAGGGGGAATAAAATTCTCTAACATCCTGGAACCACATGTAGTCCTAAGATCCTTGGTCATAATATTATCCTTTAGGCCTATTGGAATTCCTCCTAAAAGCCCTACTCTTTCTCCATTTCTTATTTTTTCATCCACTTTGTCTGCTGATTTTAAAGCTTCTGCTTTATTCAGTGTGATGAAGGCATTTATATTTCCATCTACTTCTTCAATCTTGTTAAAATGTGCTTCAATTAATTCTCTACTTGTTATTTCTTTTTCATGTAGCTTCTTTTTCATTTCAAATGCTGATAATTTTGTAATATCCATTATTCAACCCCCTTAATCCAATATATTAAACAGTTTAAAATATCCATATTGTTTTTCTGTTGTGTTTTGAAGTACTTCTTCCCTTGATAATCCTTCTTTTACTATATCTTTTCTAAATTTTTGATTGTAGTCATATACTTGATAAGTAGGTTCAACATTTGATATGTCAACCTCGTCTAATTTCTCAACATATTTTACAATATCAGAAAACTTATTTGTAAATTCATCAAGTTCTGCTTCAGAAAATTTAAGTTTTGCTAAACTAGCTATATGCTCTACTTGTTCCTTTGTAATCATTGTAATACCTCCCTTAATCTATCTTCATTTATGATTTCAATTCCTAGTTCTACAGCCTTAGTATACTTCGATCCTGGTTCTTCACCTACTATTACATAGTCAGTTTTCTTGCTAACTGAACCTGTTATTTTTCCACCCATTTTCTCAACCATATCTTTTATTTCATTTCTACTCAATCCCTCTATGGTTCCTGTAATAACCACAGTTTTATCAGTAAATATGGATTCCTTTGTCTCTATTTCTTCAAAATATGGCTTTACACCTTCAAGCAATAGCTTATCTATGCTGGATAAAATTCTTTCATCATGAAAAAATTCTATAATACTATTTGCTATTATCTCTCCAACTTCTCCTACTGTCAATAATTCTTCAAAATTTGCTTCCTTTAGATTATCTAGGGATTTGAAGTGGTTTGCAAGGTCATTAGCTGTTTTTATACCCACATTGGATATTCCCAATGCATATATAAAAGATGATAAATTTATGTTTTTGCTCTTCTCAATTGCCTCTAATAAATTATTGGTCTTTTTATCCTTAAATCCCTCTATATTAATTAAATCTTCATATTTTATCTCATATAACTCTGGTAAATCCCTTAAATTAAGTTCCTCTAATAGTTTTTCTGCTGTTTTTTCGCTAAATCCTTCTATATTCATGGCATCTCGGCTTGCAAAATGAACTAATCTTGATACTAGCTGTGGCTTGCAAGATAGTGAGTTTGGACAAAATATATGAACTCCATTTTGTACTAATTCAGATTCACAAGCTGGACAATGGGTAGGTTTTCCTATTTCAAAGGTTTCATCATCTGTCTCTACTGTACCTAATATCTCTGGAATAACATCATTTGATCTTCTCAAAATTACTGTAGAATTTAATCTAACTCCCTTCCTCTCAATGTCATCAAAATTATTTAGTGTTGCCCTCTTAACTGTGACTCCACCAATGTCCACTGGCTCAAGTATTGCTGTTGGGGTTACTTTAGATGACCTTCCCACATTCCATACTACTTCTAGTAGTTTTGTTGTAGTTTCTTCTGCTTCAAATTTATATGCTATGGCCCATCTCGGAAATTTATTTGTGTATCCTAATATGTCCCTAGTTCTCATATCCTCAATTTTGATTACTAAACCGTCTGTTAAAATATCTAATTTATGTCTCTCGTCTTTAATAATTTCAATTTCCTCAATTATATCTTCTACTTTTTCAAATCTTTTTGCATATGGGAATACTGGAAATCTGTTTTCTTTTAGAAATTCTAATATATCTAAATGATTTTCAAAGGTTTTCCCTTCAATATATCCAACATTATAGAAATATCCAGTAAGGTTTCTCTCTGCTGTTAGCTTTGGATCTAAATTCCTAAGTGCTCCTGCTGCTGCATTTCTCGCATTCTTTAGCGGTTCTAATGCGGTTTTATTATAATTTTCCAAAGATGATAAAGGCATTAGACCTTCCCCTTGAACTTCCATTGTTCCTTTAAAATCAATCTTTAAAGGGATTGCTTTAATAGTTTTAATTTGTGGTAAAATTCCTTCACCAATAGTACCATTTCCTCTGGTAGCACCTTGTACCAATAGGCCATCTTTGTAGGTAAGGTTAATTGTAAGACCATCAAATTTATATTCCATTATATATTTAGGATCAGGGAGTTTATTGTCATTATCTTTATTGTAATCACCTATGGTTTTTTTAACTCTCTTGTCCCAATTAATTAATTCACCTGTATTTTGAGATTTGTCCAAACTCCATAGCCTGGATAAATGCACATGTTTCTCAAACTTATCCACTAATTCTCCTCCAACTCTTTGAGTTGGAGAATAAGAATGTATAATCTTAGTTTCTTTCTCTAGTTTTACTAATTCATCATAAAATAAGTCATACTCCACATCACTAACCTTAGGATCGTCTAAGGTATAATAGTGGTAGTTCAAATCATCTATTAGTCCTATTAATTCCTCTATTCTTTTTTCATCATCCATAAGTTTATCACCTCACTACTTCTATTGGAGCTATGGAAAGCAATAGTCTCTTTAATCCCTCAGTATCAAAGGCAATAACAATTTCTTTATCATTATCTCTGGCTTTCAATTGAACCACTGTACCTACTCCCCATTTCTTGTGTCTAACCTTATCCCCTATATTTACTTCTTGATTAGTGTTCACTTGTGGTTTAGGCCTACCTTGAATCACAAATGGGCTAGGAGCTATTGGGTCTTTCTTTGCTATGAAATCTTTTTTGGCTGCATAGTCATTCTTTGTTGTAAAGTCTTTTACTGCTACAAGTCTTTCTCTTATATTTTCCTTTTCTTTTTTCTCTATACCTTCACCCATCTCATCAATAAATCTAGAAGGTATAGTATAATTTACATTCCCATAAATTGTTCTAATCTTAGCATTGGTTATAAACAACAATTTCTCTGCACGGGTTACCGCAACATAGCAAAGTCGTCTTTCCTCTTCTAAATCAGATTCATTGTCCAAAGCCCTGGCTATTGGAAATAAGCCTTCTTCCATTCCAACTAAAAACACTACTGGAAACTCTAGCCCCTTGGCGCTATGGACCGTCATCATGGTAACTACATTTGTAGTGTCTGATGTTTTATCTACATCTGAAAGCAAGGCAATATTAGCTAAAAACTCTTCAAAACTACTTTCAGCAGTTCGTGCTTCATAATCTATGGCAACAGATATAAATTCTCTAATATTTTCTAACCTTGTTTGGGATTCTATAGTATCTTCCTTTTCCAAATCTCTTGCATAACCTGTTACATTTATTACTTCCTCAATTAGATCCTTTACCCCCATTATCTCCTTCATTGCCATAAGCCTATTCATCATATCTGAAAATGGTTTCAAGCTATTTTTCGCTCTAGAATTTAAATCAATATTATCAAGGGATAATAATGCTCCATAAATCGAATCATTTGTTTCCGTTGCAAACTTTTCCAATATTTCTATTGTAGCATTTCCTATACCCCTTCTTGGAGTATTTATTATTCTCTTAAGTGAAATATTATCTACTGGATTTTCCAATACTTTCAAATAAGCAACAATGTCTTTAATTTCTTTTCTATCATAGAACTTAAGTCCACCAACTATTTTATAAGGTATATCCTTTCTTATGAAAGATTCCTCAAAGGAACGAGACTGAGCATTGGTTCTATAGAGTATTGCAAAGTCAGAAGGTTTATATCCTTCCCCTATGAGTTCATCTATTTTAGCTGACACAAATAGAGCTTCATCTTCAGAATCTGATAAATCATTGTATATTATTGGATCTCCCTCATGATTATCTGTCCATAGGTCTTTATCTTTTCTTTCATAGTTGTTCTTTATCACCTTATTAGCTAAATTAAGTATTCTTTGTGTAGACCTATAGTTTTGTTCCAATAAGATAGTCTTAGAGTCCCTGTAGTCTTTCTCAAAATTTAAAATATTGCTAATATCTGCCCCTCTCCATCCATAAATAGATTGGTCTCCATCACCTACCACGCATAGGTTATTGTGTTTGCCTGATAATAGTTGTACCAATTCATATTGAACCTTGTTTGTATCTTGGTATTCATCTACAAAGGCATATTTGAATTTTTTCTGGTAGTAATCAAGTACAGAAGGGTTTGCTTTTAGCATTACAACGGTTTTTATTATTAAATCATCAAAGTCTAATGCGTTATATTGTTTAAGTTTTTCCTGATATAAAGCATATAATTCCCCTATATTTCTAAGATAAAAATCCTTGTAGTTTAGATTGATATAAGTGTCAGGATCTGTCATTGCATCTTTTAGTTTGCTAATCTGTGCTAATACGGAGCTCTCTTTATAGGTATCCTTATTGAGATTTTTCTCTTTTAAGCATTCCTTTATTAGAGTTATCTGATCATCTCTGTCATATATTGTAAAGGATCTATTATATCCTATTTTGTCAATATCTCGTCTTAGTATCCTGACACATATGGAGTGAAATGTCCCCATCCACATATCTTCTACATGAGTTGATAAAAGTTTTGCTACTCTATCCTTCATTTCCCTCGCAGCTTTGTTGGTAAATGTTATTGCCAAAATATTTCCCGGGAAAATCCTTTTTTCTTCTATTAAATATGCTATTTTGTGAGTTATAACTTTTGTTTTACCTGATCCAGCTCCGGCTAAAATAAGTAGTGGTCCATCTGTATGTAATACAGCCTCTTTCTGTCTATCATTTAATCCCTCAAGATAATCCATCAATTCACACCTTTCTAAACATTTGTTTCTTCTTTTCTTATTATATAATAAATAGACGATTATTCCAATTAAAAAAAGAACTCCTTAGAGTTCCTTCTATTAAAGTATATTATCTAACTGCTTT
>CAZIII010000039.1:0-14480 GCA_964539425.1 uncultured Tissierellaceae bacterium
TTTGTCAATTAGGAGCAATTGTAGTATCAGAAGATGTAATAAGTCATAATGTTATAGAAAGTCCTACAGATGTATTAGATCAATGGACTTATCACTCTAGATTATATGCTGCAGCCCGATATATAAAGGATAAACCACAAATGAATTTAGTACAATTGGTATCCTTTGGCTGTGGCCTAGATGCTGTTACTACAGACGAAGTCCGTGAAATACTAGAAAATGAAGGAAAAATATATACTCAGATTAAAATTGATGAAATAACAAATCTGGGAGCAGTAAGAATTAGACTTAGGAGTCTTATGGAAGCTTTAAATCAGGGGAAGGGGGTAATGCAAGATGCTAGATAATAATCAAGATTCAAAGGCTATATTTACAAAAGAAATGAAAGATGATTACACCATATTAGTCCCAGAAATGTCCTCTATTCATTTTTCTATTTACAAAAGTATTTTTGGAGAATATGGCTACAAAATGGAAATTTTACAGAATGAAGGACCTTCTCTAGTGCACGAGGGACTAAAATATGTTCATAATGATACTTGTTATCCCGCACTCCTTGTCATAGGTCAAATGATAGACGCCCTTAAATCTGGTAAATATAACTTGAATAAAACTGCCCTATTAATTAGTCAAACTGGGGGAGGTTGCCGTGCTTCAAATTATATACATTTACTAAGGAAAGCTTTAGCAAAAGCTGGATATAAAAACATTCCTGTTATTTCTTTTAATCTTTCTGGACTTGAGAAGGATAGTGGATTTAAGTTAACCTTGCCTATTATAAAAAAGCTATTAGTTGCAACAACCTATGGTGATATGCTTATGCTATTACAAAATCAGGTAAAAGCCTACGAAATTACCAAGGGTGATAGTGATAATTTAGTTAAGTATTGGATTGAAGATTTAGAAGATCAAATCAAATCAAAAAAAGGTTATAAAATAAGAGATGTGAAAGAAAATCTAAAGAAAATAGTTAAGTCTTTCACTAATATACCTCTATATCTTGAAGAGAAAATTAAGGTAGGTATTGTAGGAGAAATTTATGTAAAATATTCTAAATTAGCCAATAATCATTTAGTGGATTTCCTAATAGACCAAGGTTGTGAAGTAATGGTGCCTGGAATCATGGGTTTTGCTATATATACTGTGGATAACAGGGTCGAAGATGTTAATATCTATGGAGGAAGTTCTGTTAAAAAGAGCATTTCAACAAAAATTAGAGACTATCTTATACGATTTGAAGAAATGATAATAGATGCTGTAAATGAAAATAGTAATTTTACTCCTCCTTCAACCTTTGAACATTTGAAATCAGTAGGAAAAGACATCATTGGACATGGCTGCAAGATGGGTGAAGGTTGGGTACTTACTGCTGAGATGGTGGACTTAGTAAAGACTGGCTATGAGAATATTGTATGTGCTCAACCATTTGGATGTTTACCTAACCATATCATTGGTAAAGGCATGATTCGTAAAATTAAAGATCTTTATCCATCTACAAATATAGTGCCTATAGATTATGACCCTAGTGCAACTAAGGTAAATCAGGAGAATAGAATTAAGTTGATGCTGTCCATAGCTAAGGAAAAACTTGATAAAAACAATCCTATTATAGCAAAGAAGAAACAATCAATTTCTGAAAAGAAATCTATAACTTTAGGTAAAAAACTTGAAGTAGAAGCTTTTGACTAATTGTTATAAATCTAGAAAAGGACTGATCATATGCTATTAAATCCATATCAATCTAAGAAAGAATTTTTTCTTGAAGCTAGCACTAGAAGCTATGAATTTAGGATAAGTCAACTAACTAAACTAAAAAACACCATCAAGGAAAATGAAGAAAATATAATCAATGCTCTTACTCTTGATTTAGGTAAGCCTTTATTCGAGTCCTATACTGCGGAAATAGGAGTAGTATATCAAGAAATAAATCATGCAATAAAAAGCTTAAGAAAATGGATGAGACCAAGGAAAGTTTCTACGCCTATTTATTTACAACCTGCAAGTAGTTATATTTATCCTGAGCCTAAGGGTGTAGTATTGATAATCAGTCCTTGGAATTATCCATTTCAATTGGCAATCTCTCCTTTGATAGGAGCCATAGCTGCTGGAAATTGTATAGTCTTGAAACCTTCCAACCAATCTAAGGAAACTGAAAAGATTTTGGAGAAGATAATAACTAAAGCTTTTTCAGATAATTATATTAGTGTAATAACAGGCCCTGGATCAACTACTGTCAAACCTTTAATTCAAAGTTATAGGTTTGACCACATCTTCTTTACTGGGTCTGTGAATGTAGGTAAAGAAATACTATCATTAGCAGCTGAACATCTAACACCGACTACCTTGGAATTAGGGGGCAAATCTCCTACTATAGTCCATGAGGATGCAGATATGGATATTGCAGCTAAAAGGATTGCTTGGGCAAAATTTTATAATGCAGGACAAACCTGTGTTGCTCCTGATTATCTATTGGTCCACCAAAGTAAGAAGGATGTTTTAATTGAAAAGATTAAATACTATATAAAAAAATACTATAGTGAAGATCCTATAAAGAGTAAAAATCTTGGTAGAATAATAAATCAAAAGAGATTTGATACCTTAGTATCTCTTTTGGAAGGATCTAATATCCTTCATGGCGGAAACTATAATAGAGAAGAAAAGTTTATCGCTCCAACTATAGTTGATGGAACAAATATGGAAGATCCAATTATGAAGGAAGAAATATTTGGTCCAATATTGCCAATTATTTCTTATGAAGATATTTCAGATGTGGTAAAAATAGTAAGGATGAACCCCTATCCTTTAGCCCTATACCTTTTTACTAGCAGTAAAAGTATTGAAGAATATATTATAGAAAATATCCAATTCGGTGGAGGATGTATAAATAATGGAATATTCCATGTAGTTAGTCCTAATCTTCCCTTTGGTGGAGTTGGATATAGTGGGATGGGTCAATATCATTCCAAATATACCTTCCTTACATTCTCTCATGAGAAAGGTATATTCAAATCTAAAGTAAAAATTGATTCTAATTTAATTTATCCTCCATATAATGAAACAAACTTAAAAATAGCCAGAAGGTTTTTAAAATAAAAAATGTAGAAAGTAAAAATTTATTATCCCCACAAAAAAAGACAGGCGAAATATCCTGTCTTTTTTATCTAATTAGCCATTCTAGTCCTTTTTATTGCTGCAAATAATGCTACTGCTGAAATTGCACCTACAATTCCCTGCAATAAATTTCCTGGAATTGATGCAAGAGCTGCCTTTCCACCGTACATAAATGATTCTGCAAAATAATATCCAAAAGCCATCCATATTCCACCTATGCTTGTAGCAAATAATGGTGATCTTTGACCTAGTTTAGTCTCAAGCAATCTGCCTGCAATATATCCTTCTAATCCTTTAACAATAAGAGTAATAGGAGCATAATGGGTATAGGAAAGCAATATATCTGCTAAAGCTGACCCTAATCCACCTACTAAAAATCCGCCTTTTCTCCCTAGCATAAGAGCTGCTAAAAAGATTACCATATCTCCAAGGTTCAAGTATCCATTGGTACCAAATGTTGGTATATGAACTACCATGGTCATAACTACTGTTAAAGCCATGAGTATTGCTACTCTAGTTATTGTTTTAGTATCCATTTTTTTCATTCCAATTCCCCCTCCGTTTTGTATGGGTGCACTTATTCTTTTATCTATGTAGTGTATCTATATAAAGAGTAACACTTTTCTTGTAGTATTGCAAGTGTTTTACAAAAAAAATATCAGGATTTTCATCCTGATATTTTTTGAATTTACGCTACTCTTTCACGCTCTATTTGTTTGTTTACTTTTATATTTAATGCTATACCCTCATTCTTTACAAGGAAATATGCGCTGATACTAGCTAATATATCTGATATTGGATATGCTATCCAAACACCTAATGCTCCTAGATTAAATACCTTTACCAATATAATAGACAGAGGTAGCATTATCAATAGTTGTTTAAGTACTGCCACCAATATTGAAGTTTTGGCTTTTCCCATAGCTTGAAAATAGAATATAGATACATAGTAAATACTAACTATTGGTAATACGGCAACCATTATTCTAAAGGCTTTTACTGATTCATTTATTATCTCAGTTTCCTTCACAAATATGGATATTATTTGTGGTGTAAATATCATTGCCAGTGCCCACATTATAGTGGATGTAATAAAAGCAAAAACTGTAGTCTTTTGCATTACTGACTTAAGCCTTTTATAATTTTTAGCACCCATATTAAATGCAGCAATAGGTTGCATGGCTGAGGCAATACCAAACATAGTTATAAATAGAAACATATAAACCTTAGATATAACACCAAGTACGATTATTCCATTATCCCCTACTGAATTAAGTAATAGATGATTCAATACTGCCATTAAAATTCCATCTTCTGATTCGATTATAAAAGAAGATAATCCTACTAAAATAATTGGTACTATTAGCTTTTTATCTAATTCAAAACCTGATGTTATCTTATATTCCTTTTTCACTTTGGAATAATGGTAAAATGCATAGGAAAATCCTACCATTTGAGATACTGTTGTTGCAATAGCTGCACCCTTTATACCCATATTAAATTCAACTACTAATATATAATCAAGAATAATATTAATTAAAGCCCCTATGCTAGTGCTTATTATTGAAATCTTATTGTTTCCTAAAGACACCATAATATTTGATATAAATGTTGTTAAACTTAGGAATATGGATCCAAATATGATTATACTTAGATAAGAATTAGCATATCCCAATGTTTGATTGCTTGCACCAAGACCTACAAGTATTTTTTCTGAAAAGAAATATATTATAATTGTTATTGTTACCATAATTAAAGATGAAAGTGAATAACCATTCTTTATAACCTTTCTAGCTTTTTCCACATCACCTTGACCATTTGCTCTAGAAAATGCTGTTGATGTTCCAACTGCTACCATGATACTCAATGCTATTACTATTCTCTGAATGGGAAACACAAGCACCAATGCTCCTATTCCTAGTCCTCCTACTACTCTCCCTACAAATAGTGTATCCACCATATTGTAAAGTTCAGCTACTAGAAATGAGATTATTATCGGAACAGCAATCCTAAATAATAGCTTTCCAATTTTTTCTTCTGCAAATATTTTGTTGTTTTTACCCATATTAAAACCTCCATTTATGTTACTTTATTATGTTAACATAAATGGAGGTTATTTTTCATTCACTGATTTAGCTTCTATTTTGGACTATTTTGGTTTTTCCGAAACTATCTGTTTTTTTATAAATCTTAAAATAATCCAAAAAAATATTAATTTTGTACATTATCTAGTAAAATCAATATTCCACCGTAGGGTTTTATTGTAGCTACAATATTATATACTGAGGATTTTTTGCTATAATAGAAAGTCACATTTGGATGTATATATTCTTTAAGTAATTCCCAATTATCATTATCAAGTCTCTCTGGTCTATTTAAATACACCCATTTATCATATACTGAACCAAAAGCTTTATTAAGATCATATTTTGTCACTTTGAAGTCATTCTCCATATTAAAAATATTTAAAGAAACTTTCCTCTCTTTTATCTTTCCAATTGTCAAGTCACCATATATTGCATTTTCATCTATTTCTATAGGGTTGAAGAGCATTATTTGATATCCATATTCAGATTTTGTGACTACATACCCTTCCCCTTTATCTAATACTTCATTGCCCAATAAGGACAATAATAGATAGGCGTAATAAGAAGGTTTCTTTAAGTAATTAGACGTGAATATACCATTTCCACCAAAGAAAGTATCATTATCCAATACGGTTTCCTTAGATATTTCATCCACCATATTTAAAACCACCCTATTATCAAGATGAATATAGTTATAGAGAATATAGGGAACCATCAATAATGTATCCTGCATTGGTACTACAGCCTTTTTAGGAAAATATGGCTCTAAATCCTCAACATCAGTGGTTAACCATTTTTCAATATCTTCTTCGTAGATAGTAGAAAAATGATTGATAAAATCATCAATTATATACTTTTCCACATTCTTTGTGATGATTATAGGAGTAAGATTTAACTCCTTTAGACTATCTAAGATATTTTCAACCCTGGTCCAATTAATGAATTTGTGGCTTTTATCTCTATAGATATCCATATCCTCAGAAAAAAGCTTATTGACTATACAATACTTGAACTTTATTTCTCTTTGAATTTCCTCTAGAATCCTTTTGTTCTCCTCTTCTAATAGCAAATAAATATCTCCTAAGTCTATTAGATTTGGCTTATTAAATTCATCTTTAGAATCCTTACTTAAATCAATATCAATTTTTATAATCCTATTGTCATAATCAAATCTTTCATAATCCTCTATATATTGAGTGAGAAATGGTATAGCCTCTTTTATATCAAGAAAAGATAGCTTCTTCATTTTCTCCAATTCTTTTTCACTCACTTTATTCTTCTTCCTATATTGCATCGGGGTACAATTATAGTGAAGTTTGAAATGCTTATTATAATATCTCACATGAGAAAATCCGACTTCCTCTGATATTTCTGATATATTTTTACTTGTATCTAATAGAAGTTTAGTTGATTCTTCTACTCTTATTTGGTTTAGATATTCATTAAATCCTAGTCCAAAAGTATCCTTTATTTTATATGATAAATATTGAGAAGTTAAGAATTCCTTATCTGCTATCTCCTGTAGACTTACTTTATTCATATAATTGTTACTTAGATACTTAACTATTCTATGATATCTCTCAAGTTGAACTTCATCTTCTTTTAAGCTTTCTTCATCATAGTAAAGATAGTGAAAATTATTTAGTAGATGGTACATCATCTCCAATAGGTTTTCTTCAATTTTATCTTCATAATCATCTATTTTTGAAACTGCTTCATATAATAAAATTGATATGTATCTTCTGAGCTCATGATATTTTTCTTCATTCTGAATATGGTCATCACTGGAATTTGTGTAAAAAAATACTTCCTTTGCGTCATCATAATATCTTTCAAAGAAATTTGGTTCAATATTAAGTATGAGAACTAAATTCTCTGGATCATTAGATTTAACGCTACACACTTCATTAGTATTGATTATCTCTATTTCTCTTTCATCTAATGTATAGACTTCATTCTCTACTCCAACATCTATGGTTCCTTTCAAGACAAATAAAATCTCTATGGAATCCTTCCAGTGAATTGGATATTCCACGATATTAGCTAAACGAATATTAATAGGCAAATCCTTCATGTATTCCACATATTCTTTTCTCATGATTATTCTCCTTAACTAAAAAACTCCTTTTTCATTTAGGAATTCTTTGTACTGCATGTCTGTAACAAGTATATGTTTTTCAATCCAATTAGCAACAAATACTATTAAGTCCATTGCTACTTTTCTCTGTCTCATATCTACTTCTTCAGATTTTATTGATTTAATCTTATCTATAAAGGCATCATGTTGTACTTTATGTTCATTAAAATTTGGATAATCATTGGTCTTCATCATACCCTCTTCAAATGTAAAATGTTCCACTGTATAATTCGCCAACTCACTGACAACAGACATTATCTCATCATATCTGTCAACTCCATCCTTTACTGAAACTAAATTATATAGATTTGTACCTAGTCTAAACAACTCCATATGTTGTTCATCTATGCTTCTTATATTCACACTAAAATTATCTTTCCAATTAAACATATCCCTTTTCCCCCTCGTTATAAGTATTCTTTCCATAATTCTATTTATATCCATTATATCATATTTATAACAGATTCAAATTCAAAAGAAAAAATTTATAATTCAAAACATTAAATTTAGTGTATAATATAAGCAATAATATGAGGAGGTGTAGAATGGATAAAGAAAAATTCATTCCAGAAGTAAAGACCCAGCTTCGTTCAAGAATAATAGAGGTCCCTTCTGTTATTTATAAATGTAGTGGTATTAAAATATTAGGTACAAGAATCAAATCCCTCTTATTCACAACAGATGTTGCCATAATTAAGAATTCAAATGCTAATTCAATTATAGCAGTTTATCCTTTTACTCCACAATTATCTATTACACAATCAATATTGGAAGTTGCTGCTGTTCCAGTATTTGTAGGTGTAGGTGGTGGACTGACTACTGGCAAACGATCTGTAGGTATTGCATTTCAGGCAGAACTCATGGGTGCATATGGAGTTGTAGTCAATGCTCCAACAGCAAATGAAGTTATCCGAGAGATGAAAGATCATATAGATATTCCAATAATAGCTACAGTAGTATCTGAATTTGATGACTATAGGGGTAAAATAGAAGCTGGAGCAAGTATTTTAAATATATCTGGTGGTCCTAAAACAGCTTCCCTTGTGAAACAAATTAGGGATGAGTTCGGCAAAGATCTACCAATTATTGCTACTGGCGGTCCCACTGAAGAATCAATACTTGAAACTATAGAGGCTGGTGCAAATGCCATAACTTATACACCACCTACTAGTGCTGAAATATTTGCTGGAGTAATGGAAAAATACAGATATAAAAAGGAAAGCAAATAATAAAATACTAAAAGATCTTAGAAAAAAATCTGACAGTCTTTAAAGACTGTCAGATTTTTTATTATTTATCGCTTAATTTTCTTTTAGAAAAATGTTCTTTAGTAAGTTTAATTACTATTGGACTTAAGAATAACAAACCTATTAAGTTTGGAATAGCCATTAAACCATTTAATGTATCAGCTATATCCCAAAGAAGCTCAAGTCCACCTGTGGCACCTATAACTATGAAAGGAATCCATAGTATTCTATATAATATATTAACTTTAGGTCCAAATAAATACTCTGCACAACGCTCCCCATAATATTCCCATCCTAATATAGTAGAAAATGCGAATAATAAAATTCCTATAGAAACTACCCATCCACCTACAGTAGGCATAGCTGAATTAAATGTTTCTGTAGTAAGAGCAGCCCCTGTTAATCCAGTTTTCCATACTCCAGATGTTAAAATTGCTAAAGCAGTTATAGAAGCAATAACTAATGTATCTATAAATACTTCAAATACTCCCCATAGTCCTTGACGTACAGGACTATCTGTAGTTGCAGCAGCATGGGCTATAGGTGCAGAACCTAATCCAGCTTCATTTGTGAATACTCCACGAGCAACCCCGTATCTCATAGCAACCATAAGAGTTGAACCAGTAAATCCTCCAACTGCTGCGGATCCTGTAAACGCTTGACCAAATATTAAACCAAATGCTTCTGGTAAATGAGATGCATTCATGACGATAATTACTAATCCACCTAATATATAAAAGGCAGCCATAAAAGGTACAAATACCTCTGTTACCTGGCCTATTCTCTTTATTCCACCAACAACTACTATAGCTGCAAACACTGCTAATACTATACCTATAACTAGTTTGTTAAGTCCAAAAGTAAGATTCAATGACTCAGCTATAGAATTTGATTGTACCATATTTCCTATACCAAACGCTGCAATTGCTCCAAAGAATGCAAATATCTTAGCTAGCCATTTCTGTTTTAATCCATTTGTAATGTAGTACATAGGGCCTCCAACAAACCTTCCATCTGGTGTTTCTTCCCTATATTTAATAGATAAGACTACTTCTGCAAATTTAGTGGTCATTCCAACTACTGCAGCAAACCACATCCAAAATACTGCTCCTGGTCCTCCAACTGCTATTGCTGTAGCTACTCCAGCAATATTTCCTGTTCCAACCGTAGCTGCTAGTGCAGTAGACACTGCTTGAAAAGCTGTTACTTCTCCTTTACCCTTTTGTTCTTTAGAAAACATTTTCATCATAGTGTTCTTAAGCACATAACCTAATTTAGTAATTGAAAAGAAATTAGTGCGAATCGTTAAGTAAATACCTGCACCAACTAATAATATTAGCATTGGTGGTCCCCATACGATGCCGTTGATAAACTTGTTAATTGATATTAATAATTCCATTGACCTTCCTCCTTTGTATTGGACTAGGTCAATTATATATATATATATTCAAAAATATTCAAAAATACTCAATGTTATTATCAGAATATTTTCAATTGTTATTCTTTTCGCAAACAATTGAAAGACCAAGTAAAAATTTCTTCACATTTATTGAACCTTTATCATTGGTTTTCTTCCTAATATTATCCATTTCACGCTTAACTTGTTCAAAACTAAACAAAGTACTAGCATATTCTATGAATGTTTCATTCATATAATCCTCAATACCCAGACTTGCTAAATTGGTCATGGCTGCATTAATTGCCCTTCGTATTTTTTGTTCTGTCCCTTTAGGGTTGGGGCTCAGCCTTGAACATAGTTCTCTCGTGGATATATCATTTATGTCTATTTGGCTTTCTTTTAAATATTTTACAGCTTCTATTATGTAATAACTACCTTGTTCACTTATTATGCCTAATTTTAGAAGGATTAATTTGACATCTTGTTCACAATTGTTAATTCCCATTTTTTGTAGTAAAATTGAGTCAACATCGTTAAAAATTTCATGAATTTTTTTTATCTTTTCTTCTAATAGAAGCTCTTTTTTTATCTTATTTAATATTGATTCTACTTCATATTCATTTATTGGTTTATGAATAAAAAAATCTGCACCATTTTTATATACATCTTCAATTATTTCCTTTGAAAATTCCTTAGAGATCATAATAAATTTTGTATTTGCCTTTTTTCTTTTAATCTCTTTTAGTATATGAATACATCCAAAATCTTCATATACCCAATCTAAAATAATCACTTCTGGATTCAATACCTCTATTTCATGTAAGATATCCATATCTTCTTTTAGTTCACTTGCTATGCCAATATCATAATTAATAATTATTTTTTTCAAAGATTTAATATCACTTTTATTATTGTCTAATATAAGTATTTTCATCTTTCTCCCCCATTATAATCTATTATGAATCTTTCTTTAGTTTTAAAAATTCCCATTTTGTCTCACTAGTTATAACAGAAATAAGTATGGACATACAACCTATAAAGAATCTTAGGGTTAATTCTTCTTTTAAAAAAATAATTGCAAAGGTACTTCCAAATACTGCCTCTAAGCTAAGGATTATAGCTGTATGAGTTGAACTTGTGTATTTCTGTGCAATAGTTTGTAATAAAAATGCCATCATTGTACTGAATACAGCTAAATATAGAATTGGAACTACAGTCTCTGTTTTAATTGCAGTAGGAGATCCTTCAAATAAAAGTGCAAAGATTAATGAAAATATTGCTGCAGTACCTAGTTGTACAATTGAAATTACATATGGGTCTGATTCCTTTGCGAAATATCCTGTTGATGTTATATGCAAAGCAAAAAACACAGCACATATTAGTGTAAGAAAATCTCCGTATCCCATTGATAGATTACTATTTAAACTTAGCACCCCTATTCCTACTAAGCATAAGAAAGCAGCTGCTAAATCAAATTTATCAGGCTTCTTCTTTGATATTCCCCAATAAATAAATGGAACCATGACCACATTTGTAGCAGTAATAAAAGCTTGTTTGCCTGCTTCAGTATATTGCAGTCCTACAGTCTGAGTAGCAAATCCCGCAAATAAAAACAGTCCAATTGTTACTCCAGCTTTAACATCTTTTATGGAAGCCTTTCTAATTTTCTTAAATAAAACTACGGATAATAATATAGTTGAAACAAAAAACCTATAAAACAACATATAATAAGGTGTAATATGGTCTAATGTGTTCTTTGTTACTATAAATCCTGAACCCCAAATAACAGCAACTAGCAATAGTGATAAGTCTGCATATAAAGCCTTTTTATTTTTCAAATGCTATCTACTCCTCTCTTTTACTTATTATATCATAATCTTCTATTCTTTTTAACTATCACCAAAATTATACTATTTAATAGAATAGTATTATCTTAATAATAAGGGTGATATCATGGATAGAAATCTAGTTATGGGTAGTGATAGTTCAGTTAGACTGGCAAATGGTAACTCTGTAAACTATATAAACTTTGATAACGCTGCCACCACACCCCCATTTAAATCTGTTATAAAGGAGATTGCAAATTTTTCTCCCGTATATTCATCAGTACACAGAGGCACTGGATATAAATCCATTGTGTCTTCTAGTATTTATGATGAAGGCAGAGAAATTGTCTTGGATTTTGTGGGAGGAGATAAAAATTATCATACAGTTGTATTCCTAAAAAATACTACTGAGTGCATAAATAAGTTATCCTATAGACTAAAAGATACTCTAAAGGAAAAAATAGTTTTAAGTACTTACATGGAACATCATTCCAATCTATTGCCTTGGAAATATAGATATACCACTGATTATGTGGAGGTAGATGCTGCAGGTAGATTGTGTATGGAAGATCTGGAGTTTAAGCTAAAAATGTACAAGGGAAAAGTAGGGTTGGTTGCAGTAACTGGTGCATCCAATGTAACTGGCTATATTAATCCAATATATGCAATTGCAAGGCTTTGTCATAAATATGGTGCAAAAATACTTGTGGATGGAGCACAGCTTATTCCCCATAGCTGTTTTGATATGAAACCTAGGAATTGCCCTGATCATATTGATTATCTAGCTTTCTCTGCCCACAAAATGTATGCACCCTTTGGTACTGGTGCCTTGGTAGCTCCAAAGGAACTATTTGAAAATGGTTTTTCTGAACAGTTAGGAGGAGGAACTGTAAAGTTTGTATCCATTGAAGATACCATCTGGGCGGATCCACCGGAAAAAGAAGAAGCTGGAACCCCTAATCTAATGGGAGTTCTTGCATTATCTACGAGTATCAGAACATTGCAAGGACTGGGAATGAATATAATAGAAGATTATGAAAGAGATTTGACCAGATATGCTTTAGATTTATTTAAAGATATTCCAGGACTTATCTTATATGATGATGGAGATGTAAATAAGAAGGTATCAATTATATCTTTTAATATGAAAGGCTTAGAACACCATGAGTTAGCTTCTATACTTGCCCTTTATGGAGGAATAGCTGTTAGAAACGGATGCTTCTGTGCCCAGCCTTATGTCCAAAGATTACTTAAGATATCTAATGAAGAAATGAAAAAATATAGGGAGAACGAATCCCTGCCTAGGCCTGGATTGGTTCGTATAAGTCTCGGTCTATATAACGATTATAATGAAATATATTTGCTTGCATATATGCTTAATGATATTAGTAAAAATATGGAATTTTACAAAGAAAAGTATAGAAATTCTTCTTTCTACTAAAACTAGTGGAAAGGAGGTTTTTTATATGGATAATAAGGATAAAAAGAAGATGAGTATACTTATGTTTAGTGGAGATTATGATAAGGCATTAGCAGCACTTGTATTAGCCAATTCTGCTAGCGGTATAAATATGGATGTTACAATGTTTTTCGCATTTTGGGGATTAATGCTGGTAAGGGACCCAAACAATGCATCTGAAGAAG
The DNA here is from genome assembly GCA_964539425.1 of uncultured Tissierellaceae bacterium. Classification (GTDB taxonomy): domain Bacteria; phylum Bacillota; class Clostridia; order Tissierellales; family Tissierellaceae; genus JAVKTS01. The sequence continues at coordinate 13,452 of CAZIII010000039.1, forward strand.
ATAAAACAACAGCGGAAAAAATGTTTGCCAACATGACTCCAAAGTATATTGAAGATTTACCTCTATCTAAAATGAATTTCGCAGGTATAGGTAAAAAGATGCTGGTGGGAATGATGGAAGACAGCGAAACACCAACTGTATCAGATTTTCTAAAGGGAGCACTAAAAAAAGGCGTGAATATGAAGGCGTGCAAACTTTCCTGTGAAGTAATGGGCTTTAAAGAGGAGGAGCTACTGAAAGAAGTTAGCATAGTAACAGCAGAAGAATATTTGGTTGATGCATTAGAATCAGATATCCAACTATTTATATAATGATACATCAGGGACAGTTCTTGTGATTTACTCTTTTATAACTCCTAATAATAATATATACTAAAGATAATTGAAATTAAATTGGAGGTTTGCTATATGGATTTTCCTTTGTTAGACGAGTTGAAAGAGATGAAAGAGGTAATTTGGTATAATGATAATTATGCTAGTTTTAATGAAATAAAGGATTCTTTGCCTGTTTCTTATGAGGATGTCCTTGATGCTTTAGAAAGGTTAGAAAGATTTGCACCATATATAAAAAGAGTATTTCCTGAAGTAGTAAATGGAATCATTGAATCACCTGTGTCAAATCTTGATAAAATGAAAATTAGAATGGAAAAAGAATATAATAAGAAAATTTATGGTAATCTCATCCTTAAAAGAGATGATCTACTTCCCATAGCTGGCTCCATCAAGGCCCGTGGTGGTATATATGAGGTCCTTAAATATGCAGAGGGTCTAGCACTAAATAATGGACTTTTTAAGTTAGATGATGATTATTCCATATTAGCTAGCGATAATTTAAAGGAATTCTTCTCTACCTATACTATTCAGGTAGGTTCTACAGGAAACCTTGGATTAAGTATTGGTACAATATCTGCCAAAGTAGGCTTTAAGGTAGTAGTTCATATGTCTCAAGATGCAAAGCAATGGAAGAAGGATTTGCTTCGTTCAAGAGGAGTTAAGGTAGTTGAATATAGTTCAGAATATTCAAAGGCTG
>CAZIII010000040.1:0-8529 GCA_964539425.1 uncultured Tissierellaceae bacterium
TACCTTTAAAAAGTTGGTGTTTTACACCATCAACTAGAATATCTCTCCCATCCTCCTCAAGTTTTATATGGCTAAGATCTCTTTTTGGAATTAGAATAAATTCTGTAGCTACCTTTACTGCAATTAAGTCTTTCTCTAGTTCTATTTCTCCTTGCATAAAAAGAATTTCTGGATCTACTTCTAAGTTATCATCCCTTGTAAAACTATCTAACTGCCCAAAAAATACTCTATGAATTTCTTCTTCACTTAATTGTTTTTTTAGCTCACTATCTCTTAACTCTTTAAATGTCTTAGGAAAATCTTCAAGTATAAGTCTTTCTGCTCCAAGCTCCCTAAGTTCTTTAATATTAAAGTAACCCCATTCTGGCTCCATACCTATAACAAGACCATAGGCATTTTCTGTTTCAGGATCATACTCTGTTAAATACCAGGTCCAGTCGCTTCTAAACGGAATAATATAAGCTACATGAACTGTTTTATCTCCTACTAATACTTCCCCAGTTTCCCCTAAGCCAGGGACTTTTTCTAAAATTTCATCATTCATAAGTTCTTTAGGATTAGCCTTTGAATAATACTTAGGAATAAAAAAGGAAGTAGATTCATTATCTACCTCCTGGTCTCTATCCTTATTTATTTCTTCATCTAATTGTAAACGTACTCCCTCATTGCCAGTTCCCTCAGCTGATGGTTTAGATTCTCCATAAGACCTATCCACTTCATCTGATCCTCTGCTTTTAACTTCTCTGTTAGCCCAAAGCTTTCCATCATCCTTGGTTTCTCCATCTCCATAAAGTTTCTGGCTATCTCTTCTATCTCTAGTAAATGCTTCATTAGGCTCTTGTCTAGAAACATCTCTTGAAATAGTTCCACCTTCTCTTCTACCAGAAATTTGATCCTGGCCTTGGCGAATCTGTGAGTTAAGTTGGTCTGATCTTCCATCAAGGCTTCCTCTGTTATCTTCTCCATCATCATTATGATTTCTTCCTTGTTCTTGCATTGGCCAAATATCTCTTGATTCTTGTCCTTCATCTTGTCTTCCTCTAGATAGCTTTCTAACATTTCTTCGAAAATCATCATCTTCGCCTCCTATACTTCCATCTTCATTATTTGTTTGCTCATTTTCATTATACCGCCCTTTAACTCCCTTTGTCAGCACCTTATTTTTTTCTCTTTCTAAAGCTATAGTTCTATCAAGAGTATTATTTACCATTGCATTAATTTCATTCCCGATAAACTCAAGAGAAATACTATCAAGAGTTTTAATAATTTCCTCTATCCTTTCTTTTTTTGCATGATAGTTTACATCAAGCCTAGCACTATAGCCAACCTTTACAGATTCTATTAAAAAATTATTAAAGGTTTTTCTTTCTTCTGGCCTTATTTTTAGTTCATTTAACATGTAATTTCCTCTATCAAGAACTTCAAGATAAGCAATGTTTTCTATCATCTCATCAAGATTCATACCCTTAACTTCATATTCCCTAAAGCCAGCTGTTGATAAAAGTATTTCTTTAAATGTATCTTTATCACCTGAAAACTTCCACAACTCTACTTGATTACTCTCTTTATTTAATGATACTGTTTGACTAAGGTCAAATATATAACTTATCTTTTTATCTAATCCATAATTTTTATATATAGGAATTCCCTCTTCACCATATTTTACAGTCCGATTAAATTTTCTTCTCCAAAAATCAAATTCACCACAGGCACGAGCATTAATGTTTTTATTATAAATACTTAATTGGCTTGTAAAATCATATTTATAATTATTTCCAATAGTTTTCATAAGAAGAATATACTCATCACTACTAGAAAGTGCCTTTGCCTTTATTTCTTCTAATAAATGCTCAAAATCATTTTTCCTCATCTTTACCTCCTTTTATCCTATAAGACAATAGATTTTTCTCTACTATCTTTTTTATAACTACATTTATAAATTTCTCTTATAATCTCTTCTAAAACATCAACTACTATGCTATTGCCTGCTTGCTTATACAAAATGCTAGACATACAATTTTTTCTTCTAGGAAACACTTTTATAAGTTTATCAAAATCACTATCCTTAAATCCCATTAATCTAAAGCATTCTCTTTCAGTAAGATACCTATATCTTCCATCTCCTAAAGCTAAAATACCTGAGTTTGGAACCCTTACCTGCTTTGTTGATATGGTATAACAAAAATCTTCTATTACTTGAAGCCTACCTTGAAAACTTGACTTATTATCAGATCCATATAGTATTTTAAGCATTGAGGGTTGCTTAACTAAAAATATATCCCCATATTTCTCTATTACATCCTTTTCAAGAAAATTTGATAAGTGTTTAGGTTCTTTATGTTCTAAGTTCTCAAATTTAAAAGGATTTTTACCTAAATAACTTATGGCAAATATCCTTTCCCTTTTTTGAGCCACACCAAAATCTATGGCATTTAAAACCTGATATTTTGTTTCATATCCTAGTCTTTTCATTTCTTCAAGATAATAAAAAAAGGAAGCCCTCATATTTTTATCGAGAGCTCCCTTAACATTTTCCCATATTATCCAACTAGGTCTATCTTTTACTTCTTCTATTATTCTTATTGTTTCAAATAATAAACTACTCCTTGTTCCACTTTCTTTTAGCCCTCCTTGTTTCTCACCTATCCTAGAAAAATCCTGGCATGGGCTACCATGCATTAGTAGATCTACTTCTTTGTCTAGTAAACTATAGTCACATATACTAAAAGGCTTGTAACTTTCATTATATAAAGCATTATAACTTTTAACTGCATTTTTATCTATTTCAACATAATCTATAACTTCAAAAGGTATATTAGTATTTATAAAGGCCTTTCTAATAGCCCCTATCCCACCAAACAGCTCTACTAGCTTAATCTTTTTCATGAGAGTTTTTTACTATTCTAAAATAATTTTCTTTATCGTCTTTTCTATATCACTTATAAAATCTTGTGATCTAACCTTGCCTTTTGAAATTTCATATAGGGATGCTTCCCACTTTGCTGTTGTATCTGGATTTTTTAGAAAATCTGCAACTATAGCTATTAATTCCTGCCCCTTTTGTGTTGTTATAAGCTTTTTACCATCTCTTTGTATAAGTTCTTTCGCAATTAAATTCTCTAGTATACCAGCCCTTGTAGCTGGAGTGCCAAGACCCTTTCTTTCTACTTCTATATCAGAATTTTCCTTGCTTCCTGCAAGTTCCATACTCTTTAACAAGGTCTCTTCTGTATAGTTTTTTGGTGGACTAGTATATTTTTCTTTTATTTTTTTACTATCTACCAGAACTTTATCATTAACATTTAACTTAGGTAAAAATTTATCTTCTTTTTTCTTAACATAATTAGTAAAGTATTTAGTATATCCAGGATCAATAACAACCCTACCTGTAGCTGTAAACTTATAATCTCCTATCTGGCAAACAATTTTAGTTGTTTCTGTTATATAATCATCTGATCTTGCCGCTAGAAGCTTGGCTTTTATAAGTTCTAGTACCCTCTCTTGTGATCTTTGCAGTTTACTAGTATCAAAAGAAATAGAGTCCTTTGTTGGAATTATTCCATGATGGTCTGATACCTTATCGCAATTAAAAATACGATTAAAATTATTCTCATTAAAGTCATGTCCAAAAGAATCTACATACTCCTTAACACCTTTGGCCATATCTGTGGTTAAATAATTACTATCAGTCCTTGGATAAGTTATCAGTTTCTTTTCATAAAGGCTTTGAGCATAATCAAGAGTCTGCTTGGCACTATATCCAAAATATTTATTACACTCCCTTTGTAGCTTTGTTAAATCAAAAAGACTATCAGGCCTTTTAACCTTCCTTTCATTTTCAATATCTCTTATTATAAGTTCCTCTGGAATAGATAATAGGAGTTTCTTTATTTCTTCCTTATCATCTATTCTTAAACTTTCAAATGATATACCACCTGCATTTATTTCTACTGTATAATATTTTTCTTTTTTAAATTCTTTTATGGACTTATCCCTTTCTACAATCATTGATAAAGTCGGTGTTTGCACTCTACCAACTGAATAGTTTTTATTATGAAGGCAGGAATAATATCTTGATAAATTCATACCCACAAGCCAATCAGCTTGACTCCTTGCTAGGGCAGATTCATATAATTTTTCATATTCTCTTCCATCTCTTAGATTATTAAAACCTTCCTTTAAGGCTTTATCTTCCATAGATGAGACCCAAAATCTTTTTATTGGTTTTTTACATTTTGCAAGGTCATATACTAATCCAAAAATCAGTTCGCCTTCACGACCAGCATCACAGGCATTAACGATTTCTTTAACTCTTTTATCATCCATAAGCTTTTTTATTATTTTATATTGTTTACTTGTGTATTTTACAACCTCATACTTATAGTTCTTAGGGATAATAGGTAGTTCTGCTATACTCCACTTTTTATACTTAGCATCATAACTTTCTGGGTTACTCATTCTAACTAAATGTCCTACGCACCAGCTTACAATACTATCTTCTCCCTCAATATAGCCATCTTGTCTTTTCTTAGCTCCTAATACATTAGCGATACTCTTTGCTACACTTGGTTTTTCTGCTATAATTAATTTCACTTTATTTCCTCCATTTGTTTGTATTTTTTTATTAGTTCACATTTTCTTTTATAAATAAAAAAAAGCGACTCAGATTTATCATCCAAGTCGCTCATTTTATTTCCTTTCTCTATTACCAGGATTTTTCCTGGTTCCTAAGAGAAAACTTAAAACCTATTTTTAATTTCCCATTACTAGCCTTACTATAACTTGCATTTGTTCTTCCTAAGCTAAATTCCCAGCCCCTATGGCCATTTTTAAAGATATCATAGTCAATATCTTCGCTTTGTTTAATATACCTTCCATTTTCTTTTATAACACGTGAAAACTTAACTTTCATGCCTTCAAGGTTTATCTTTTCCCCATCATTATATACCGTTTTTTGGGGACTTCTTACTAAGTCCTCAGGATACCACTGATTTTCACTAATTCCTTTTGGAAGATTCATCTTTTTTAAACTACTTTTATCTTTTTCTAGTTTCTCTTTTTCTAGTAGATTTTTTATATCATCAAGAAGATATTTAAAGCTATCTTCAAGATCATCTGTTTTTGCCTCTTTAAATTTATCCTTATCACTTGCTACTTCCTTTAAAAACTCTTTTGCCTGATCATTACAATCAACAGCTACCGTATAGATATCAAGTAAATCAGTATTCTCATTTTCTGCAAGTCTTGCTTCTGCCAGTGCACAATATATTGCTTTTTCAGGGTTAACATCTATCCCTATCTTTTCATAATAAAAATTTCCCTCTAGTATCTTTTTATTATTAGCCATATAATCATCAATATCAATTATAGGTTCATAGATACGATTTGGAACACCGTCTGATAATAATACTATTATCTTCTTATCTGCATTTGATTTTTCAAATAGCTTTCTCGCTTCGTATATCCCTCCTTGAGTAAATCTTTTATAAGTTATATCAAGACTATCGATAACATTTAAAAATTCATCCTTATCCTCTTTACTATAAAAATCCTCTTTACTATTTTTATAATTATCATCTGTTAACCCATAACTTATAAGTGCAATATTGCTATTAATACTGTAAGCCCCTTCTTCTTTCCACATAGACTCTGCCATGGTCTTAATTGAATCCTTAAGCTTTGTAAACTCTTCATCAGCCACTAGATTTGATATATCCATTACAATAACCATATCTACACTATATTCACTATCTTTACCCTGAGAACTTGCCATTACAGAAGTATTCATCCCCAAAAGTAAGCAAAGGCATGTTATTATTGCTACCATTTTTTTTATTCTTCTCATTACAGTAAATCCTCCTTATTATATTCCTCTTCATTATTGTCACTAAAGAATGAATCTTCATCAGGTATCTCATCATCTTCAAATTCATCAAAACTATTATCTTTAGTTTTTATAAACTTAAAGTAATATGCTGCTCCTCCAAATAAAACTACTCCTATTATAATAAATAAAAATGAACCCTTGGATTCATCCTTATCCTTAGATTCATTATCATTACCTTCCTCAAGCTCTTCTTCAGATTCTTCTTTTTTAATAATCTTTTCTTCTTTATCTTTTGGATTTTCCACACCATTCTTCTCTTCATCTACCATAATCATATTGAGTAAATCCTGTTCAGAAACCTCTGTAACAAGTTGGACATTAGCATCTGGTTCATCATGATTTATTATCAAATGAAACACCTTACCACTATCAGTCTGAAATGTTAGGAATTCTCTAGCATCTGCCTTAGGTCTACTGCCTGCTTGGTTAGAATTTGTCCCTTCTATAACATCTAAGATTTCTTCTCTTTTAGGATACTCTTTATTATCTGCACCTATGGATTCTATTATTGTCCCTCTAGCTTGACTAGGTTTTGTTGGTTCATAAGGATTTTCTTTGGGTATGTAAATCTCTTCCCTCATTTTCTCTTCTTCATTACTAATAGGACCAGAACTATTTTCTAAATTTTCTAGTTTAGGATTATTTGCTTCATCACTTAAATTTCCTTGCTTGTCTAAAACATCTTTAGGCTTATTAACATCAATAGTAAACTCCCTATCTATAGTTACTTCCTTAGCCGATACCTCTTTATAACCCATAGTAGAAAAAACCATTATTATAAGGGTTAATATTATTTTTATACCTATCTTATTGTTTTCCATAAACTTTATTCTCCTTTTGATTTTCTACCAATATTTTATTTTCTCTTCTACTTCCTTCTCCTGAAAAGATCTTTACTGCATCTACAAGACTTATTTTTTGCTCATAACAAATAGCTATTATTTCTTGCCCTGCTATTTCTTCCTCTTCAAGTCTTAGTAGCTCTAATTCTTCTTCATGTTTTTTTATTTTCTCTATAAGACTTGCCTGATCCTTTTTTATTTTTTTATATCGATTTCTTGTTTTTTGATTCATTTAAATAATTCTCCTTTTCTTTAGTCTCCAAAATAATCTTTCATGTTACCACCTGTTTCTAGCAGTGATTCATAATGAGATAAATTATCTTCATATCCTGCAAACTCCTCCCTAGCAACAGTATCAAGTGCTTTCTTTTCAAGGCTGGTACTTAAAATATACCAGTTATAAGCTTGATTCACACAGTAATAATCTTCACCCTCTCCATAACAAACTTGCCTATATCTTGTTTCTACCACAACCTCATAATTGACTTTATACATCTTATAAAATAAATCTAATAATTCTCCACTGATACTAGAGACATCCTTAATTTCACCATGTTTAGCTGTAATATAGCTAAGTAATTCATGAATATCATGGCCTATCTCATTTTTCCCACTCACATGGTATTCATCATAACCTGGGTATATACCGGCTATATTATCAAGTTCCCAAATAAGCTGAGTCTCAAAATCCGTAAAATCACTATTAATATCTTCAAGAACATTTTCATTAGATAAGTAAGTAGTAGATGCTATTTGACTCGTAAAGCCTGATAAGCCACCCAGTACCAAAGTAGCTACTTGAGTTAATAGAAGATAAGCTAGTATAATTGCACCAATAACTATTAAAACTTTACTCAGATTCCTTTTTATAAGTTCTACTGTAGATTTTATAGCTTGGTCTAGACCTTTTTTAATCCTTTCTTTAAAAGATGTAGTTACTCCTTTTTCCCTATAAATTTTATTTTTCATTTGCTTTCTTTTTTGCAATTTTTTATAGTTCGATTTTTTTTGGTAGCCACCATCAGATTGTAAGGTTTTAAGTTCCTTTTTGTATGTTTGTCTTGCATTTTTTTTAGTCTTTTTTCTAGTAACTCTTTTTTCCTCCTTTAGAGGATTTCTTCTTACACTTTTGAGTTTACTTTGACTATATCTAGATACTCTTGAGCTTAATTCTAAACCTTTACTAGCTCCCTCAATACCCACATTTTCATCACTTCCTGTCTCTAAAAACTCTGAAGCAATATAAGTTGTATTTGCTAATCCACCCGCTATCATACTAGTTTTTTTATACTTAGGCTTATGATATAGTTTACTAGTACTTTTTCTTTTTTCTATTGATGAGGTTTCACTTTTAATACTGTTTACATTATCTGTAGTTAGCTTTTTCTCTGCTAATATTAGCTTAGATTGATTACTTTTTGCTCTTGTTTTTCTATTTTTCTTCTTTTTAACATTATTTTTGTTTTCACTCTTACTATTAGTGACTAAATCTTTATTATTCTTTATTTTTGCCTCTTCTTTTATGGGCTTTTCTTTTACAGACTTTTCTTGATTTATCCTTTGAATCTGCTTTTGTTTTTTATTTCTTGTAACTGTTTTTTTCTCATCCGCCATACCATTTTTTTTATGACTTAATTTACTTTCTTTTTCTTTAATAGTCTTAAACTTCTCATCCTGACTAGTCCTTTTTCCTCCATAATTAACACTTGTTTTTCGCCTTCCTATATCCAGTGTTCTGCCTTCTTTTGCAACACCTTTAACAAGATTACTTTCAGTAGTCACACCTTTATCAAGCTGCTG
>CAZIII010000040.1:8629-14229 GCA_964539425.1 uncultured Tissierellaceae bacterium
TTATCCATTTAACTACCCTACTTCCTCTGGCTTTGTAGTCATTTTCTTATAAAGAAGAGTATCTTTAGGAAATTTATCTACAAAGGGGACTATGGTGTTTCCAAAAAACAAGAGCCCCTCACCAGCTCCTGAATTGGTTACATAGTTAAGCTGAAATGGCGATATCTTTAGTTTCTTAGCTAAAATTTCTCTATCTCCTGAGGCCTGATTAAGCATAAGAACAAAATCAGTATTATCAAAAATATTTTCTATTTCTGCACTCCCTAGAAGATCCTTAACATTTTGTGTAATACCTGTTGGAACTCCTCCCCATTTTCTAAATCTTTTCCAAATCTCCACAGAATATTGGGCTGTTTGCTGGTCTTTTAAAAGCAAGTGAAATTCATCAATGTAGTATCTTGTTGCCCTATTTGCCACCCTATTAGAAGAAACTTTATTCCATACCTGGTCTTGAATAACTAGCATACCTATTTTTTTAAGCTGATTACCAAGCTCTTTTATATCAAAGCATATGAGTTTTTTGTTAAGATCTACATTACTTCTATTATTAAAAACATTTAAAGAACCATTAACATAGATTTCCATTTCTGTTGCTAGTTTTTTTCCTACACTTTCTTCTTGTTCTAAAAGAAGATCATAAAGGTCTCCAAGAACAGGCATATTCTCTGGTAATGGATTTTCAAAATATTCTTCATATATTTTAGGAAGGCATCTATCTATTACAGACTTTTCTGCCGCAGTTAAACCACTACCACCTACTACAAGCTCAAGCAAACTCATTATAAAGTTAGCTTTGTCTTTTAAAGGTGCATCCCCATCTCCATAGTTCATATTAATATCAAGTGGATTTAAATAATCCTTAGATTTTGCAGAAATAATTATAACCTCACCATTAAATTGTTTTACTAGATTTCCATATTCACCTTCTGGATCTGTAATAATAACGTCATCATCAGCAACTAAAATAGCATTAGCCATTTCTCTTTTTGCTGCAAAGGATTTCCCTGACCCAGGTGTCCCAAGAATTAATCCATTAGGATTTTTCAGTTTCTTTCTGTCTGCCATTATAAGATTATGGGAAAGAGCATTTAGACCATAGTATAAGCTTGTGCTAGAACTCATAAATAATTCCTCTGTTGTAAAGGGCATAAATACAGCAGTTGATGATGATGTAAGTTGCCTTTTTATTTCAATCTCATTTATTCCTAGTGGAAGAACTGACATAAAACCCTGTTCTTGCATATAATCTAGTCTCTTTAAAGAACAGTTATGGCGATTACATATAGAAGATATTTGAGCTATTATGTTATCCAGCTCAACCTTACTCTTACTTAAATTCATTATAGTAAAGCTTACATAAAACATTCTTTCATCCCTAGATTGTAAATCTGTTAAAAGATTTTTTATATCAGCTCCATATACATTAAGGTCTGATGGGATAATATCCATATCATAGCCAGCCCTTACAGCCTTTTTCTGCTCCTCTATCATCATCTTTTGAAGGTCAGTATTTTTTCTTTTTACCATCTTAATAGCATCTACTTGATCTATTGCGTGTATATGCAAACTTACATACATATTCCCTTCAATAGATAAAATTTCTGATAAAAACCTATCTGATAATTCACTTGCTAATATTTGAAAGTGATTCAAAGCACAAATATAATTTCCCATTTGCATATATTTAGGGCTTATAAACTTAAATGTACTAGGTGTAATAAGCTTTCTTGTATCCATCTTTTCAAGTCCCTGTCCATCAAAATCAAAGATATTATCAGGGTTTAACATATCATGAAGAAGCTTTAGTCTCTCTACACCTATAAGTGATTCTGCTCTTACCCCCATGCTTTTAAAGTTTGATAATACATCAATCTCTATTCTCTCAAGTACTGGTTTTGCTTGTTCATAGCTATCTGAATTTATACTTACAACAGTATATTTAGATTTTTTTAAGCCATTATTTCCTTTTGCAAGTTGATTTTTAAGCATTCCCCTAAACTCTTTTCTTATATCATCAAAATCATCTCCCTTATCAGGAATAGTAATAGCATTTGCCATTTCTTTTATTCTTCCTATTTGATTTACGAAGCTAAGTTGTAGCTGAGTTGTAGAATCAAAAGAATTTAAAAAACTTGCAAATTGATTAAAGATAAGGTCCTTATCTTCGTCTAATGCAAGCTGATAATTTATATCTTCATATTTAATTACTTTATTATACTTTCCCTCTCCTATATAGCATATGCCATCACTATACATTTTTTTATAAGGAATAGTATCCTCAAGGGTATATCTTCTTTTTTCTTTCTTAAATAAACCACCAAAGCTGGTGTTTTTATTTTGTTTAGTTTTAAGTTCTTTTGCTTCCTTTTTTATTGCCCTTTGCTTTTTTTGAAGCTTGTTTTCTTGTATTTTTCTTCTTTCCTGGGCTTGATTTTTTACCATTTTGCTCTGCTTGCTCCTTCCTTATCTTTATTAGCTTCTCCTTACTTATTCTTTCTTTAGGTTGATATCTTTCATAAAGATATATGTACTTTAAATATTGTTCACAAGTTAAGCCATCTTTTTCATAAAATACTATAATAAAAATTGGTATAGTAATAATAATAAGTAAAATAACAGCCAAATCGTTTCCTATTAGTCCCCTTGTCTTTAAATATGTGGGAATACCTATAAGACCAGCTATTGTAAATCCAATTAACTGTCTTTTAGTTAGATTAAAAGCCATCTTGGTTTTTACATTACTTAGATCTTTAGGTATTTGAACATAAGCCATTATCTAACACCTCCTTTTAATTATTCTTATTTTCTTTGATTTCATCAAGCTCTGCTAAATGATTATAAATACTAATTATTTCATCCTCTAAAAGATATAATCTCTCATTATAATCCTTACAATCTTTTACCAAACCTTTTAGAAGCTTATTGTAACCTTTAATAAATTCCTCTATAGTCTCATTTAAACTCCAATACTCTTTATCTAGTTCCATTTCCCTGTCATATATTTTAGTAGTAAGATTTTTTATAATATCTTTTTTACTTTTGTTTATTACAAGGGCTAAGGCCCCTGATATTGTTAGACAGCTAATTAAGTTTTTCCTAATTTTCAATTGTTAATTCCTCCTGTTTTTAGTGTGCATTTAATATACTTTTTGAAATTGATCCTGTTTTTAACATCATCATTACAAGAAGTACTGTGTATCCAAGCACTGCAAATATACTAGTATGTATATCTGTAGTTATATGAATTGTTTTTACTAGTACCCCATAAATACCAAAACATATCATAAGAAGCAAACCTTGAAGTCCAAGTGCAAATAGTGACTTGATATAATTTGTGCCAATTTGGCCCCATTCTTTATTACCCATGGTAGCAAAAGGAATAGCTGCTACTGAACTATACAAACAAATCTCTATCATCCTACCGTAAGTTATTACAATAATTATGATAGAGACTATTTGTATTGAAAGTTTTACAAGTGATGTGTCCATCACTATCAGTATTAGATTCCATATACTCTCATTGCTAAGCTGATCCATCATAGCATTAATATCTAAAGAATCTATTGATGAACTAGCATTTATTACTCCCGCCGCCTTTGTTACAATTGTCTGTGACAAATCAAATACTGCCATGGAAAATGTAAAAGCATTACTTACAAACCATACGGCTACCCACATTTTCATAACATACTTAAAAAAATCAAAAGTATCTGTATCTGAGTGCATATTATTTTTTTCCATTACCATATTGATTAGCTCTATGCACATGACGGCGGTTATAATAATCCCTGCTACAGGGATAATTACTGAGTCGTTAATAGCTTCTATAAAGCTAAAAACATCTGAATTCCAGCTACTAGGTGTCTTACCTACCTCAGTAGCTACAAGATTTATATTATCATTTATATCTAGAAACATTGCTTCAAGATTTGCTTGGATCATTCCGAGAAGTACTTCTGTAAAAAACTCTGTTATTGTATCGAAAAGTCCAAACATTTTATATCAACCTCTTTCTTAGTTAAATACATTAGATAGTAATGGAATAAGTTTTATCCCAATAAGCACTATCCCACCACCTGCCATTAGTTGTTTAATTCCTTGCGACTTTGCTCCAGGGTTATCATTTCCGTAACCTTCCATTAAGTTAATAACTCCCCAAGCTCCTAGACCTGCACCAATTCCCGCTACCAATGTTTTTAAAATTCCAACGCCTTCTGTAAAAAATTCCATATTATTTTTCCTCCATTTTTTCTTCAATAATTTTGTTCATATGTTTCACTATAAAATTTCTATATGTTTTTCCATTGCTTTGCCTTTTTTCAATAAATCCATAAACATGGACAAGATCTCCGGCCTGTAATTTCTTTGCTTCTTCTGACCACTTATTATAAGCTGAACAATTTGTATATTGTCTTTTCCCATCTACCTTTTTAATAAGGGCAAAATTAGCTACATCAATACTTTCACCATCCCATTCAAATGAAGAGACTTTCACCTCTCCTACAAGGTTAGCTGTAACATTTAACATTTTTCTTTCTTTTTTATTTCCCATCTTTTCTCTCCTTTAATTTTCTTAAATAAAAAAACCGGATTAATTTTATCCAGTTGCTACAAATCAAATACTTTTAACTTTTCCTGACCTTTTAGTAGGACTTCTTACCTTAACTTTCATACTCACTCCTATATTTGTGTAATAATTGATTCTCCACTTAGTCTTGCTTTACCATACTTTTTCATATATTTTTCAATATCAAAAAAGTTCTTATCATCATAATCTTCTAAGTATTTGTAATTCTTATGCTTTGTAATATCAAACTTATTGGAGAAAAAAGGTCTTACCCCTCTAAGCTGCATAATGCACTTATTACCATCCATAACAAAAATCTCATCCTTACTCATAAGTTCCTTACCCACCTTTTGATAATTAAGCCCATAAGAATTTTGATTGCTTCTTGTCTCTGATGTATTAAATAAGTCTATTGTTTCTTTCCCTAGTGTTTCTGATATCTCTTTTAATGTTCCATTTTCCTTTCCACCTAAAAATAAAGTAGTGTCACAATTTCCTACTATAGTGTCTGCATTATCCTTATAAATAGCCTTTAGCTGTGACTGTGCCTGAAGCACTATACAAGCACTTATTTCCCTTGATCTTATTGTAGCTATAAGCTTTTCAAATTTTGGAATAAGACCTATATTTGCAAATTCATCAAGAAGACATCTAACATGGACTGGAAGTCTTCCACCATATACATCATCTGCTTTATCACAAAGCAAATTAAACATCTGAGAATACATAAGTGATACAAGAAAATTAAATGTATCATCTGTATCTGAGATAATAACAAAGAGAGCCGTTTTTTTATCTCCTAAAGTATCTAACTCCATTTCATCTTCACTCATTAATTCCCTTAACTCTTTAATATCAAAAGGTGCTAGTCTTGCACCACAAGATATTAATATTGATTTAGCTGTTTTACCAGCTGCTAACTTGTATTTTTTATATTGCTTTAGGGCAAAATGTTCTGGTTCTTTTTCTTCTAGGGCATCAAACATATAATCTACAGCATTTTTAAAACTTTCATCATCCTCCCTAACCTCAC
>CAZIII010000041.1:0-14049 GCA_964539425.1 uncultured Tissierellaceae bacterium
ACTATGCCAATAAATGAAGGAAAGGCTACATTGACAGATATAGGGACAGAGGAATTGGCACATTGGGAAATGATAGGAACATTGGTGTGGAGATTAGTAAAAGATGCAACGGTGGATCAGATAAAAGGAACATCTTTTGAAGCTCACTATGTAAATCATGGAAAGAGTCCATATCCTCATGATGCTGCAGGAGTACCATGGACAGCGACATATATAAATTCTAAAAATGACCCAGTGGCAGATTTGCATGAAAATATGGCAGCAGAAGAAAAAGCAAGGGCAACTTATGAATGGTTAATACGAGTAAGTGATGATCCAGGAGTAACAGATACCCTTAGATTCTTAAGAGAAAGAGAAGTTGTTCATTTTCAAAGATTTGGTGAAACATTGGGAATAGTGCAGGAATATATAGATAGAAAAAAATTCTACTAAATAAATATTAGAATTAGATTATCTTATGTATTAATTATAAAGCTAAATAAAAAATAATTTAGATTAAGTGAAGTTTTCTTCTCTTAATCTTTTTCTATTTCTATTGACAAAGTTATAATTATATCATACTATATAACTATACGGATAGGGGGTATAGGTTATTAAAATTAAAGGAGGAAATAGAATGGGCAAAAAAATAGTTATTGTTGGTGGAGTAGCAGGAGGAGCAACAGCCTTAGCTAGACTAAGAAGACTTGATGAGAATGCGGAGATAGTTTTATTTGAAAGGGGAGAATATATTTCCTTTGCAAATTGTGGATTACCGTACTACATTGGTGGGACTATTGAAAATAGAGAATCTCTATTAGTTCAAACTCCAGAAGGAATTATGGAAAGATTTAATGTTGATGTAAGAATCAAATCAGAGGTAACAAAGATATTAAAAGAAGATAAAAAGGTAGTAGTAAAGGATCTTAACAAAGGAGTTGAATATGAGGAATCATATGATTATCTTATTCTATCACCAGGTTCAACACCACTAAAACCACCTATACCAGGAATTGATGCACCTAATATTTTTAGCCTTTGGAATATACCAGATACTGACACAATAGTTGATTATATAGATAAAAAACAACCCAAATCGGCAATAGTAGTGGGCGGAGGATTTATTGGACTTGAAATGGCAGAAAATCTACATGAATTAGGATTAAAGGTTTCTATAGTAGAGATGTTAGATCAAGTAATGGCACCAATAGATTATGAAATGGCTCAAATAGTCCATGAGCATTTAAAATCAAAGGGAGTAGATTTAAGATTAAAGGATGGGGTAAGTAAGTTTGATTATAAAGATGGAATAACTACTATTACTTTACAATCGGGAGATACTGTCGATGGTGATATGATAATCTTATCCATTGGGATTAGACCTAATGGAGAGCTAGCTAAGGATGCAGGACTTGAGACCAATCAAAGAAGTGGGATTATAGTAGATAAATATTTAAAGACCTCTGATGATTTTATATATGCTATAGGAGATGCAATTGAAGTAGAAGATTATGTAAATAAAAATCAAACTATGGTACCTTTAGCAGGACCTGCCAACAAACAAGGTAGGATAGTTGCAAATAACATATTAGGAAATAAAGAAGAATACAAGGGTACTCAAGGGACAAGTATTGCAAAAGTCTTTGATTTGGCAGTAGCTAGTACGGGGACCAATGAAAAAACATTAAATAGACTTGGTAAGGAATATAAGAAGGATTATTTGATTTCTCTTATTCATTCAAATTCAAATGCTGGATACTATCCTGGAGCATTGCCAATGACAATAAAATTAATATTTAGTCTTGATGGAAAGATATTAGGTTCCCAAATAGTAGGATACGAGGGTGTAGACAAGAGAATTGATGTAATAGCTACGGCTATTAGATTTGGAGGTAGAGTTGCTGATTTGATGGATTTAGAGTTAGCATATGCACCACCATTTTCTTCAGCAAAAGATCCTGTAAATATGGCAGGATTCGTGGCTGAAAACCAACTAACAGGGAAAGTTGATATAGTTCTTTGGAGAGAATTAGATAATTTAACCAAAGATACTGTAATATTAGATGTAAGAGAAGAAGAAGAAAGAGACATAGGATATATCGAAAATTCCATAAATATTCCTTTAGGGCAACTTCGAAATAGGCTTGGTGAATTAGATAAGTCCAAGGATTATGTAATATATTGTGCGGTAGGAATTAGAGGATATATGGGTAGTAGGATTCTTAGCCAAAATGGGTTCAATACAAGGAATTTAGCAGGAGGATTTGAAACTTATAAAATAATGTTCTGTCAAGACAATGAAGATCATACATGTGGAACTGATCATAGTGGTCCTAGTGTATTTAGCGACTCAGGAATGCAAATGACGGAAAAAAAAACTAAAGAATCAGGAGCTATAGAGAGCAGAATAGTTGGAAAAGGAGATGTATTTAAATTAAATGCATGTGGACTATCTTGTCCAGGTCCTATTATACAAGTAAATGAAACGCTAAAGACCTTAAATGAGGGTGATATAATAGAGGTTATGTCAACGGACCCAGGTTTTGTCAGTGATATCAAGGCATGGTGCAACAACACTGGAAATTTATTGATTAGTACAGAAAATGTTGATAAAAAATATATTGCCCTTATTGAAAAAAAATTAAAGGTTGAGAAACAAGCTAGTAGTGAAATATCATCTGTGAAGGATGATAAGAATATTATAGTATTCAGTGGAGATCTAGATAAAGCAATAGCTTCATTTATTATAGCTAATGGTGCAAGAGCAATGGGTAAAGAAGTATCAATGTTTTTTACATTTTGGGGATTAAATATAATCAAAAAAGAAGCCCCTGTAAAAACTAGTAAGGATTTTATGGCAAAGATGTTTTCCATGATGCTGCCAAAGAGTAGCAAAAAACTAGGCCTTTCAAAGATGAATATGGCAGGTATGGGACCAAAGATGATTAGAATGGTCATGAAGGATAAAAACATATCTTCATTAGAAGAATTAATACAAGAGGGAATAAAATCAGGAATAAAAATGGTAGCATGTCAAATGTCCATGGATGTAATGGGAGTATCTAAGGAAGAATTATTAGATGGGGTAGAAATTGGTGGAGTAGCCACAATGCTAGATGCAGCAGATGAATCAAATATGAGTTTATTTATTTAACCTAAAAGAGACAGAATTCAATTTCTGTCTCTTTTCAGTTTGTTGATTAAAGATTAACAAAATGGGAATATATACTATTGAAGATTACTAATCTAGACATAGTTTTAGATTTGGTATACAATAATAATATAATTATTTTTTGAGGGGGTAATTTGATGAACGCAATGACAGCAGAAAACTTAAGATCTGCATTTGGTGGTGAATCTCAAGCTCATATGAGATACAGAATATGGAGTGACAAGGCAAATAAAGATGGATTCCCTACGGTTGCTAGATTATTTATGGCTACATCAGATGCTGAAGAAGTCCATGCGACACTACATTTTAAAGCATTAAAAGATATTTCAGGTGATTTTTTAGTAGCTTCAGGGGCAGGATTTGGACTAGGAACTACATCTGACAATCTTCAAGGGGCAATCAATGGAGAGTTACATGAGGTTAATCAAATGTATCCAGCATACATAGCAGTAGCAGAGATGCAAGGAGAAAAAACTGCTATATCAGCTATGAAGTTTGCTATTGAAGCTGAGAAAGTACATGCAGATTTATTTACCAAAGCAAAAGAAGCCGTAGATGGTGGCAAGGATTTAGAAGCAAAAGTAGTGGCACTTTGTCCAATATGTGGATTTATTACTTTAACAGGTGAAGAAGACAAATGTCCATTATGTAACGCTAAAAAAGAATTATTTGTAGCATATTAATATTTATATGATGCTAGACACTTTGTGTCTAGCTTTATATTTTATATACGGGAGTGTTGAACAATGGTAATTGAAACTATTACCTTATCTCTATTACTTGGAAAGGTTTCAGGTGGTAAGATAAGAAATTTGGAATCTTTGTATATCAAAGGATGGTATTTATTCGCTCTATCTTTTCTAGTAGAAATTGTTTCTTTGTTAATAGTTTCTAAAAGCATTGGAAAGCTAAGTATTTTTATAGAAAATAATTTCTTTTATGTACACATATTTATTTATCTACTACTAATTATTGGACTATTTATGAATTTTAAGGAAAAGGGATTGAGGATAACTTTGTTAGGATCAATTTTAAACTTTATACCACTTCTCTTTAATAATGGGAAAATGCCAGTTTTACTTGATTCTCTTAAATACTCAAAGCTATATACACAATTATCTTTGTTAGAAGAAGGACGGATATTGACTCATAGCTTAGCAAATGAAACCACAAAATTCATATATTTATGTGATGTACTTCCAATACCGGAACCATATATATTTCCCAAGATAATAAGTGTAGGAGATATTTTCATATCTTTAGGACTTTTTGTTTTAATTTTATCTTATATGAAAAGAAAATTTAAAGGAAATAAAATGATTGAAGGTTATTATAAACCCTAATATTGTTAGGGTTTATTTTTATGTCTTTTGGAAAACTATATAAAAAGACATAAGGAGGTAATTTCTTGGAACTTAGACTTTTTATCATTGCAATAATACCTGCAGTTATAATAACGCTAGGTATTTATTTATCTGATAGACATGATAGGGAACCTTTGAAGGTTTTGCTATTTACTTATATCTTAGGTGCATTAACAGTAATTCCCGCTATTTTGGTTGAAGAAGTTTTGATTAGGTTTAATGTATTTTCTGGTGTATTAGGTGCGTTTTATAATGCATTTATAGTGGCGGGCTTGACAGAGGAATATTTCAAAAGATTGGTAGTCTTGAAATATCCTTATAAAACAAAGTATTTTAATGAAAAATTAGATGGTATAGTATATTCAGTATTTGCTACCATGGGTTTTGCCACAGTAGAAAATATAATATATGTTGCATATAGATATACTAACAATCCTTTTATTGGACTATACAGAGGAATATTTTCCGTACCAGCCCACGCAGTATTTGGTGTGACAATGGGATATTATCTATCTCTAGCAAAATTTGATACAAATTTAGAAAGAAGGAGAATGAACTTAAGAAAATCTCTATATATGCCTGTTTTAATGCATGGGATGTTTGACTTTATACTTATGGCAAATATACCACAGTTGACTTTAATCTTTGTACCATATGTAATATTCCTATGGGTTTTAAATCAAAGAAAATTATCAAGCTATATGTATGATTCAAAGCATAGAGTAATGGGATTGAAAAGAAAAGAATAATTCTTATTGTATAAACAATTAAGAAAGTATAATATAAGAGATAGAGGAAACTCTATCTTTTTTAACGAATTTAAGGTTAGATAACTATAAGCAAACTTAGGGGGAAAGAAATGGAAAAAAGGTCTTATATATTAATTTTAATCTTAATTGTGTCAATAAGCTTGCTTGGTTTTTTCATAGGAAATATTTTCTTGAATAAGGAAACAAGTATAGTAAATGAAGACTTTGATTTAAATGAAGAAATAGCGGAAGAAGTAATATTGGAAGAACCAATTGAAATAATAGAAGAACCAAAGATAATAACCATCAACTTATTAGCAGCAGGAGATATTATGTTTCATTCTCCCCAATATAAAGCTGCATATATTAAAGAAAGTAATACATTTGATTTCAATCCCACATTTCAACATATAAAAAAATATGTTGAAAATGCGGACATAGCTTTAGCGAATTTTGAAACTGTAACAGCAGGTGAAGAAGTTGGATATAAAAGTTATCCAAGATTTAACACACCAAAAGAATCTCTTTTGGCAATTAAGGAGACAGGCTTTGATATTTTATCTACTGCAAACAACCATAGCTTAGATCATGGGAAAAAAGGAATAATATCCACCATTGATAATATAAATGAATATGGCATGAGAAATATTGGTACATATAAAGAGCCTAATGCACCAATACTCTTGGAAAATATAGAAGGTATCAACATAGGATTTCTTTCATATACTTATGGCTTGAATGGGTTGGATTCCCTTTTAAATGAAGAAGAATTATCATATATGATAAATAGAATAGATGAAGATAGAATAAAGAATGATATTGAAAGAACAAAGGACTTGGGAGTAGATATGGTAGTAGTGTTTATTCATTGGGGAAATGAATATCAGAGAGAGCCTTCTACTTATCAAACGGAACTAGGAGAAAAAATGGTTGATTGGGGAGCCAATATTATATTGGGAAGTCATCCACATGTAATTCAAAAATCACAAATAATTAATAAGGATGGTAAAGATAATTTTATTGTTTATTCCATGGGTAATTTTTTATCTAACCAGAGAAAAGAAACTTTAAATAATTCTTATACAGAAGATGGAGTTATGATAAATTTGGAAATCGAGAAAGATTTTAGCTCTGAAGAGACTATAATTAAAAATATAACCTATATACCTACATGGGTTCACAAGTATAGGGAGAATGATAAATTGTATTATGAAATATTACCTGTAGAAGAAATCCTGGAAGGAAATCTAGGTATAGTAGTGTCAGATACTGTAAAACTAAGACTTGAGAAATCTTTTACTGATACGATGGACAAGATGGCGGAAAATTAAGTATTATCAGAATTGTATTAAATTTAATATATGAAAAGAATTTGTTCAAATAAATTCTCATATGATATATAATATAGATAATTAGTAAAATACGATAAAAGGCGTGGTATACCTTGGAATTTTTAAGTAGATTATTTTCGGAGATTAGAATTGGAGACATAGTTGATATTTTAATTGTTGCAGCAGTTTTTTACAAGTTGTTTACCCTAATTAGGGAAACAAGAGCAGAACAACTTTTGAAAGGAATATTTGCCATATTTGTAATTGAAAAAATAAGTGGAGAAGGATGGTTAGAATTATATACTATAAACTGGATATTAAAGAATACCATGACAGTTGGAGTTATAGCAATTCTAATTGTATTTCAACCTGAATTGAGGCGTGGGCTGGAATACATAGGTAGATCAAGATTCTTTACTAAGTCTTTTTTAGAGATAAAGGGAGAAAGTTTATCAAAGACCGTAGAAGAAATAGTAGAAGCCTGTGCTTCTTTATCAAGACAAAAGATAGGAGCATTGATTGTATTGGAAAGAGAGACTGGACTCAATGAAATTACTGATACGGGAACAAAAATCAATGGGCGAGTATCTAGTAATCTGCTCATTAATATTTTTATACCTAATACTCCTTTACATGATGGAGCAGTAATTATAAAAGAAGATACGATTAAAGCAGCTGCATGTTTTTTACCTCTGACAGAGAACACGAATATCAGCAAAGAGCTGGGTACTAGACATAGGGCAGCCCTTGGTATATCTGAAAGATCAGATAGTTTATCTATAATAGTTTCAGAGGAAACAGGTTCAATCTCCATTGCGGAGAATGGAACCATAGCAAGGCATTTAGATTCAAAGACATTAAAGCAAATATTAACAGATATGTATAAGCCAAAGGATTCAGCAGAATCATTTATAGTAAAATGGAGGCGAAAAGATGAAAAAGATGAAGAATGATTTAGTTTTAAAAATCTTAGCCTTTGTTATAGCAATAGTTTTATGGACTTATGTCATGGATGAAGTCAATCCAGAGTGGCCTACAGAATACAAAAATATCAAAGTTACATTTAGCAATACAGATGCCTTAGAAAAACAAGGACTTGTTGTTATGGAACCAAATGAGGTGACTATATCTGTAAAAATTACAGGTAGAAGATCCGATATGACAAATTTCTTATCAGAGTCTATCAAGGCACAAGTAGATTTATCAGGATATAGGGAAGGACAAGTAAAAGTTCCTATAGATGTATGGTTAGAAAAAACAAGTAATATTAGAGTTGAGAAGTATGAACCAAAAGAGGTACTGTTTAGCTTTGACAAGATAATATCAAAAGCTAAGACTGTAACTATAAAAACTAGCGGAAACCTTGCTTCAAATTATGTGTTGGGAGATATAGTGAACAAAACCCCTTCAGTTTTCATAAAGGGACCTAGAACATGGGTTAATGAAGTTGCAGAAGTTATAGGAGAAATAAAATTAGATGGTAGAAAAGAAGATATTAATCTTAGCGTACCTCTGAAAATTCTTGATGATGAAGAGGGGGATGTTATGGGAGTTACAATTGAACCGGGTGTAATTGATGTAACTATTCCGGTTTATAGAACTGTAACCTTACCAATTGAACTTCAATATACAAATAGACTACCTGAAAACTATGAAATTACTGCAATTAATATAAAACCAAATAGGATAGGCTTGAAGGGAAATAATAATATTGTTAATTTATCATCCATTCAAACTATGCCAATAGATATAAATGCTTTAATGGAAGGGAATGAAGTTGAAGTAGAACTTGATCTCCCACGAAACGTTTCACTTCTAAATCCAGATGAAAAGGTGAAAGTTTCATTAAATATTGAAGAAGCTTTTACAAAGACATTTGAATATACTTTATCTGAAATAGATATTAGAAATTTATCAGAAGAATTAATTTTATCTGAAGAGGATAATGCTAAAATTGTTGAGGTGACCCTAAAGGGTAGCAAAGAAATAATTGATAATTTAACTAAAGAAGACCTAGAGGTTTATTTAGATTTGAATTTATTTAGAGAAGGAACATGGAAAGTCTATATAGGATACAATGCACCAACTGGAACAACTGTCAAAGAAATAGCACCACAGCCTATTGAAATAAATCTAATCAACCAATAAGGGGGAACAGAATGGAAAGGAAATATGTATTAGCAATTAACCCAGGATCTACTTCTACTAAGGTATCTATATTTGAAGGTGATAAAGAAATTAAAACTGTCAAAATAGATCATGGAAAAGAGGACCTAAAGCATTATAAGAGTGTGGCTGACCAATATGATTATAGATTGAGTCTAATAAAAGCATGGATAGAAAGTCAAGGACTATCTCCAAAAGAATTTATCGCAGTTGTTGGTAGAGGTGGATTGTTAAGATCAATGCCTGGAGGAACCTATATCGTAACTGATATGATGGTAGAAGATTTAAAGATAGGAATATCTGGAGAACATGCTTCTAATCTTGGTGGGATGTTGGCAAAAGGCCTAGCTGATGTGGAAGGAATCCCTGCTTTTATTGTAGACCCTGTAGCTGTAGATGAATTTACAGAAGTAGCTAGGATATCAGGATTAAAAGAAATCCCTAGAAAATCTCTAATTCATGCTTTAAATATAAAAGCTGTATCCTATAGAAGGGCTAATGAGATAAACAAAAATTTGAAAGATTTAAACCTAATAGTGGCTCACTTAGGTGGAGGAATATCAATAGCACCAGTAGAATATGGAAAACTAATTGATGTAAATAATGCTAAAGAGATGGGTCCTTTATCACCAGATAGGACAGGTGGTTTGCCTATAGGTGACCTAGTTAAGATGAGCTTCTCCGGAGACTATACATTAGATGAAATGAAATTAAAAATCAGTGGGGAAGGTGGATTATTCTCCTATTTAGGAACCATGGATGGTAGGGAAATCCAGGAGAGAATTGATGATGGGGACAAGTATGCGGAGCTTATATACTATGCTATGGCTTACCAAATAGGTAAAGAAATAGGGTCTTGTGCTACTGTCTTGAAAGGAAAGGTTGACAATATAATACTTACAGGTGGACTAGCTTATTCAAACTACTTAGTAGATAAAATAAAAGAGATGGTAGGTTTTATTTCTGAGGTAATAGTATATCCTGGTGAAGATGAAATGGATGCGTTGAATAAGGGAGCATTGAGAGTAATAAATGGAGATGAAAAATCAAAAATTTATGAAGATGAGGTGGTTATAAATGGCTAAGTCATTTAAAGCATTACAAGAATTAGCTCAAATCAAGGGGCCAAAGAAAGTAGCAGTAGCTGTTGCACAGGACAAAGATGTTTTGTCAGCTATAAAGAATGCAACTGAATTAAAGATTGCAATTCCAGTATTAGTTGGAGACAAGGAAAAAATAGTATCTGTAGCAAAAGAAATTAGCTTTGATTTAAGTAATATTGAGATAATTCATGAAGAAGATGGTGCTTTGGCTTGTAGAATAGCAACAGAACTTGTAAGTAGTGGTAAAGCTGATGTATTGATGAAGGGACTAATAGATACATCTGTAATAATGAAACAAGTACTGGACAGTGAGATTGGACTTAGAACTGGAAATATAATATCCCATGTTGCTGTTTTTCATGTTCCTACATATCATAAGGTGTTTATTGTAACAGATGCAGCTATGAATATTTCTCCAGATTTAAATCAAAAGAAAGAAATCATTGAAAATGCTGTGGTATTGGCAAAATCCTTAGACATAGAATGCCCAAAAGTAGCGGTTTTAGCTGCTAAGGAAAAAGTATCACCTAAGATGGAGGCAACTGTTCATGCTAAAGAATTAGCTGATATGAACAAAAGAGGAGAAATAACAGGATGTTTAATAGATGGACCTTTGGCATTAGATAACGCAGTTTCAAAGGAATCAGCTATATTAAAAGGCATAGATAGTGAAGTTGCAGGAGATGCAGACATATTACTTGCACCAGGTATTGATGCTGGTAATGTTTTATATAAAGCTTTGACATTCTTAGGAAATGCAAAATCAGCGGGACTTATTGTAGGTACAAAAGCGCCTATAGTACTTACTTCTAGAGCTGACAATGAAGAAGCTAAATTAAATTCAATAGCCTTAGCAGTACTAATGGCATCTAGATAGGAGGACAAAGATGGACAATATTAGATTGTTAATAATAAACCCAGGTTCTACATCAACAAAGATAGCAGTATTTGACAACGAAAAGATTACTTTTGAAGAAACTCTTCGCCATTCAGTAGAAGAATTAGCTGGTTTTACAAGGATATACGATCAATTTGAATTTAGAAAAAATATTATTGTAGATGCTCTTCAAAATAACAGCATATCTCTAGATTCTCTTGATGGGGTAATAGGTAGAGGAGGACTTCTCAGCCCTATAGAAGGCGGTACTTATGAAGTAAATGATAAAATGATTGAAGATATGAAAGTAGCGAACAGAGGGGAGCATGCTTCCAATCTAGGTGGTATACTGGCTCGTGAAATAGCAAAGGCAATAGGTAAGAGGTCGTTTATAGTAGACCCAGTGGTTGTAGATGAACTTTCAGATGTTGCTAGAATTTCAGGAATGAAGGAAATAGAAAGAATATCTATTTTTCATGCTCTTAACCAAAAGGCTGTAGCTAGAAGATATGCAAATAGTATAAATAAATCATATGATGATTTGAATCTAATAGTTGTCCACTTAGGTGGAGGAATTTCAGTTGGTGCTCATGAAAAAGGAAGAGTAATAGACGTACCAAATGCATTAAATGGTGAAGGTTCATTTTCTCCAGAAAGAGCAGGAGGTCTTCCAGTAGGGGACTTAGTAAAACTTTGTTATTCCGGTAAATATACTGAAGATGAGATTAAGAAGATGATAACAGGAAAAGGTGGAATTGTTTCTTATTTAGGGACAAATGATGCTAGAGAAGTTGAAAACAGAATAAAAGCTGGAGATAAATATGCAGAGTTAGTATATTATGCCATGAGCTATCAAGTAGCAAAAGATATTGGAGCTGCTGCAGCAGTATTAAAGGGTAAAGTAGATAGAATCATTATAACTGGTGGTATTGCTTATGATAAGCTATTTACATCATGGATAGATGAAAGAGTTAAGTTTATTGCTGATGTTACTATATATCCAGGAGAAGACGAGCTAACAGCATTGGCTGAGGGTGGTCTTCGTGTACTAAGAGGAGAAGAAGAAGCAAAACTATATAAATAGGATTTGGTGATTATGATTAATGATAAAAGAATTAGAGTTATAATAGGGCATTATGGATCTGGGAAATCTGAATTTAGTGTTAATTATGCTGTTAAGTTAGCTAATATGGGCAAAAAAGTTGCTCTAGCTGATATAGATATAGTAAATATGTATTTTAGATCTAGAGAAAAAGCAGAAGAGATGGAAGCACTAGGAGTAAAAGTAATTGGTAGTCAAATCAATGCTCCAGCAGTAGAGGTACCATCCATATCAGCAGAAGTATATGCGCCCTTACAAGATGAATCATATGATCTTGTTATAGATGTGGGAGGTGACCCAGTAGGGGCTAGAGCTTTAGGCAGATATGTTGAGTATTTCAAAGAAGGTAATTATGATATGTTCTTTGTATTAAATGCTAATCGACCTGAAACTCAAACGCTAGATAAGGTTCTTGAGTATATGACTAAAATTCAAGATGTTTCAAGAGCTAAGATAACCGGTATTATAAATAATACCCATTTACTTAAGAGTACAACTGCTGAAGATGTACTAAGAGGTCAAGAATTGGCCTTAGAAGTAGCAGCAAGAACTAATATAAAGCTAAGATACATTTCCGTATTAAAAGAAGTAGTACCAAGCCTTCCGAAAAATTTAGAAGGCGAAATATTCCCTCTAGAGATGTTTTTGAGGGAAGAGTGGATGCTATAAAAGAATAAGGAGGGGTAAGGAATGGCTAAAGGAAAAGTAACATTTAAAGAGGATATCTGTAAAGGTTGTACTCTTTGTACTACTGTATGTCCAGTAAAGATAATTACCATGGACAAGACTAGAATAAATGCAAAAGGATATCATCCAGCAACAGTTATAGAAACAGAGAAATGTATTGGCTGTGCAAATTGTGCAACTATCTGTCCAGATGTAGTTATTACTGTAGAAAGATTATAATTAATTATTAAAGGAGGGTTCAATCATGGCAAAAGTTCTCATGAAAGGGAATGAAGCTATAGGAGCAGCGGCAATTGCAGCTGGTTGTAAATATTTTTTTGGATATCCTATAACTCCCCAATCAGAATTACCAGAATATATGTCCAGAGAATTACCAAAAGTTGGAGGAATATTTTTACAAGCTGAATCAGAGGTAGCAGCAGTTAATATGGTATATGGTGCAGCAGGTGCAGGTGCAAGAGTAATGACTTCATCATCTAGCCCTGGAATGTCATTAAAGCAAGAAGGTATAACTTATCTTGCAGGTGCTGAATTACCTTGTCTTTTAGTTAATATTATGAGGGGTGGACCAGGATTAGGAAGTATCCAACCATCACAAACAGACTATTTCCAAGCAACTAGAGGCGGAGGAAATGGAGATTATAGAATGGTAGTATTTGCTCCAGCAAATGTTCAAGAATTAGTAGATTTAATAATTGAAGGATTTGATATAGCAGATCAATATAGAAACCCAGTTATGATACTTGGAGATGGTATGATCGGTCAAATGATGGAACCAATAGAGTTTAAAACTCCAGTAAAAAGAGAATTACCAGTGAAAGATTGGGCTACTGTAGGTACTAGTGGAAACAGAAAACCAAATATAATAAACTCTTTATATATAGCTGCAGAAGCTTTAGAAGAACACAATATTAAGCTTCAAGCAAAATATAGAACAATGAATGAAAATGAACAAAGAGTAGAGTCATACAATATAGAAGATGCAGATGTGGTTATTGCGGCTTATGGTACTACATCAAGAATTGCAAAAACTGCAATAGCAAAATTAGAAAAAGAAGGATATAAAGTAGGATTAATTAGACCAATTACATTATGGCCTTATCCATACAATGAATTCAAAAAAATAAATCCAAATTGTAAAGGTATACTTACAGTTGAAATGAATAGTGGACAAATGATAGATGATGTAAAAATTGCAGTAGAAGGCAAATTCCCTGTATCTTTCTATGGAAGAACTGGTGGAATGATCCCTACTCCAGATGAAATAATTGAAAATGTAAAGAAAATCTATGGAGGTGAAAAATAATGACTGTAGTATTTGAAAAGACTAAAGGCTTAACAGATGTACAAACTCACTACTGTCCAGGATGTACCCATGGTATAATCCATAGATTAGTAGGAGAAGTATTAGTAGAATTAGGAATATTAGAAAATGCCATAGGTATTGCGCCAGTAGGTTGTTCAGTATTTGCATATAATTATTTTAATTGTGATATGCAAGAAGCAGCTCATGGTAGAG
>CAZIII010000042.1:0-13783 GCA_964539425.1 uncultured Tissierellaceae bacterium
ACAAGTCTTTGTCCACGACCCTTTATTCCATAGTGCGGTACTTGAGGGTCCTCGTGCATCTTTTTACCTATTCCATGACCTACAAAATCTCTAACTACAGAATATCCATTGGATTCTACTAAGGATTGGATTGCATGACCTATATCTCCTAATCTATTTCCAACTACAGCCTGCTCTATTCCTTTATAAAGGGCTTCCTTAGTAATTTCTAATAGCTTGCTAGCATCATCTGATACATTACCCACAGCATAGGACCATGCAGAGTCTGCCAGCCAGCCATCCACATTAACTACCATATCAATTGTTACTATATCCCCATCTTTTAAGGGTTCCTTTCTAGGAAATCCATGGCATATTTCATCATTGATAGATGCACATATGGCATATGGATATCCATGGTAACCTCTTTGCTCTGGATAAGCATTGTTTTTCTTTAAGTAATCCTCTACAAATTCATCTATCTCCATGGTAGTAATCCCTGGTTTAATTATCTTAGATATTTCCTTGTGTACATTAGCTAAAAGCTCTCCTGCTACTTTCATCTTTTGAATTTCTTGTTCTGTTTTTAAAATAATCATTTAATCTCCCTTTCTAAAGAATTATTATTTATTACCTGTTTCATCATTTCAATAAACTCTATATCATCATGTAAATTCTCAAAGTCCTTATCAACCTTTATATAATCTATTATGCTTGGTAGCAAGACTAAAGCTTTTCTCATATCTTTAATAGCGTCCTTTTTATTTCCTATTTTTGAATAACAACAGGCCCTATTGTAATAAAGATCATGAGCATCAGGTTTATTATTGATCCCACTAGTTAGCAAATCAATTGCATCATTGAGTTTATCTTGTTCTATATATATTGCTGATATATTTAAGTATGAATACCAATACTGTGGATTATTCTCTATTGACTTATAATAGTATTCTAGAGCCTTTTCATCATTTTCTAACATCTTATAAATAACACCCATATTAAATAAGGCTTTGTAATAATTGGGCTCAATCTCTAGGCTTTTCTCCACCATTTCATATGCTTTATCATATTCTTCAAATTCTTCATATATGGAACCTATATTATTATATGCCCTATAATCATCAGGTACTATTTCAATTACCTTTTCATAATATTCTATTGCCTTATCCCTATCCCCATTTTCATCAAATATATTTGCTGCATAGTAATATGCTCTATCATAGTATGGGTCTATCTCTATAGCTTTATGATAATATTTCAAAGCTTGATTTTTATCGCCTAATTTCTCATAAATCATAGCCATTCCATAATAGGCCCCTTCTTCCGGTAAGCCTAATTCCACTATTTTTTCATATGTAGCTAATGCTTTTAATGACTCATCTATTTCATCATATATTTGAGCTATATTAAATAAAATTGCAGTCGTATCCTTTATATTGCCTCTAAACTCCAGAGCCTTTTGGTAAAAACAAGCAGCCTTCTCTTTATCCTCATTTACATATGCATTTTCTGCCAATAGCACATAATTATATTGTCTATCATTATCCTTTATTTGATTCCCCAATAAAAACACCTCTTAATATTATACTATATATAGTTTACCACATTTCATAGAAAAAAAAATAGAGGATTAAAAAAAAGCACTTTTCAGTGCTTTTATAGTTTATACTCTGCAATACACTTATAGCTATATTCTCCATCAGTAAATAATCCATCAATTAAAGACCATTTGTTATTAAATCCTATGGATTCAGCCAATGCTTCAAAATAATACATTATTATTCCTGCATCCATTAAATTAGGGTTTTCTCCATTACTATATTTTAGTAGCAATATGATATTATCATTTTGGAGTATAAATCTCCAAGGTTGCTTGTTTAGGGCAGATGGAGCAAATCGTATATGGTAAAACAAATCACCTAACCCTCTATTTTCCAACTCATCTACACTAATTAAATTTCCAACTTCATTATTATATACTAACTCATCTACACCAATTCTCTCACTAAATGGTTCGTTAATAAAAGGATTCTTTGTTTTGCCATATCCTATGGCTAATAGATAATTAAATTCACCTACAGTGGCTCCAAAGGCCTCTAATTTAACATCTTTATCTACATCCTCTATACTTACCCAACAAGTATCTATTCCTTTATCATTCAAGGCTGTAATTAGCTTCTCCATATAATAAGCACTATAAATTATACTTTTCTCTTGGTTGTTCATTATTTCAAGCCCTATATAATGAGGACTCTTTATCATTACCCCTGAATATCCTCCGACTCCAGATAAAATTTCATATAGTTTTTCACCATATTCATAAATCTTAAATTTAATACTTCCATTTCCCTCTTCATCTTCTAGAATGTTCAAGTATAATCTAATATCCTCTAATAGAACTCCATTTACAGTTTTACTTTTAAATTCTCTATGAGATTTTCTTTTCTTTAAAAAATCCTTCATTATCATCGCCCCCAATATTAGTTCTTTCGTAATATATACCACTTAAAACAATTTCTAATCTATTAGTTAAATTCAAATAGCTTTATTAAGTCTCTTACACTGTCCAATAAATATAAATGAACTAAAAAAGCAATCCCCAGTCCTAAAAATAACCCAGCTGCCACATCTGTAGGATAATGAACCCCTAAATAGATCCTTGATATTCCTACAATTATGGCTAATAGAAATAAAACTAGGGATAACTTTGGAATATTCATTGCTATAGTCGTTGAAATTGAGAATATAGCTGCTGTATGCCCTGATGGAAAGGAATAGTCCTTTAAGTTTATACCATAAGTGTTTAATTGCTCAATAATCTTATATGGTCTCTCTCTACTTAAGATTCTTTTAAGTGAGTGGACCACAATCTGACTTAGGCTTAGGGCTGCCAATGCTTCAAATCCTATAAATCTTATATCTCCATTGCCAAATATTATGAGCAAAAAAATATAAAGAGAGGAAAATACTGCTCCTCCTAAATCTGTAACCCTACGCATTATTATATCTAGATATCTATTTCTCATTCTTTGATTAATTAAGTCAATGAAATAATTATCAAATCTTTTCAGTATATTTCTCATCTTAGTTCCACCTTTTAAGCCAAATTTAAATAGCTCTAAATTATTCATTCATTTTATTATTACCCACTTGTGAATTAGATTATAGATTTATATTGTTATACTCTGATGGTTATTTGTGTTAAAATAGAGAAGATAAATTTAAAAGTAGGTGTAGTGATGAATTTAAGTAAAGAACAAGAAAAAGCCATACAACATATAAATGGACCTGCTTTGGTGCTAGCTGTCCCAGGTGCTGGAAAAACAACAGTACTCATACATAGGACTGCTAACCTAATACAAAATCATAAAGCTAGCCCAGAAAGGATTTTATCCATTACATTTAGCAAGGCATCTGCCAGAGATATGAAGGAAAGATTTAATCGAAGCTTTTCAGAAATCTCATCAATTCCTGTTCATTTTTCTACAATACATAGTTTTTGCTTTTCTTTGATTAGAGAATATGCCTATATGAGTAGAATAAAATATACTTTGATAGAAGAAGATAAAAATCAGTTAAATAAATATAATTTGATAAAAAAAATATATTTAGATATTAATCACGAGTATATTACCGAGGAAAAATTAGAATCTCTATTAAATTCTATTGGATATATTAAAAATATGATGCTGACAGTTGATGAATTCGTTAAAGATAATAAACCTGATATAGAAAACTTTAAGATTATATATGCCACATACGAGAAATATAAAAGAGATAATAATCTAATAGATTTTGATGATATGTTAACTACAGCATTACAAATCCTTATAGATAACGAATATTTATTAGTCAAATATCGTAATAAGTACGACTATATCCAGGTAGATGAAGGACAGGACACTTCAAAGGCTCAACTGGAGATCATAAAACTGTTAGCAAATCCAAATAACAATCTATTTGTAGTAGCAGATGATGATCAATCAATATATGGATTCAGAGGTGCTTATCCAAAGGGACTACTAAATTTTAATAAAACTTATACTAATGGAAAACTATTCTTTATGGAAGAGAATTACAGATCTTCCAAGAATATTGTATCTGTTTGTAACCAATTTATTAGAAGAAATACTTTAAGATATAATAAAAATATTTCTACAGCTAATGATTATATTGAGCCAATAAATATAGTAAAAGTTAATTCTATAGATGAGCAATATAAGTATTTAGTTGAGGATTTAAGAGCTAGGGATTTATCTAATTGTTGTATATTATATAGAAATAACCTTTCATCCATAGGAATTATAGAAGTCTTTGAAAGAAATAATATACCTTTTTATATGCGAGACATAAAAGTTAGATTTTTTAATCACTGGTTGATTCAAGACATTTTGAACTTTATGATTTTCTCTCAAGATCCCAGTAATATGAATATATATGAGACTATTTATTATAAAAAAAAGGGATTTATATCTAAAAAACAAATTAATTATGCTAAAACCCTAAATTACAATCTTTCAGTCTTCGAGAGAATAATGGATTTCCCTGGATTGCCAAATTATTATAAGTCTACCATAAGAGAACTTACTCTTGATTTTAAGAAACTTTCTAAGATGCACCCTTCTAAAGCTATAAGTTTTATAGAACATAATCTAGAGTATGAGAGATATCTTAAAGAAAATTCCATGAGATTTGGATATACCTACGATGCATTAAAGACAACCCTGTATTATTTAAAGCTTATTGCTAATAAAACAGAAACTTTAAATGAACTAATTAATAGACTTAAACATTTAGAATACTTGTGCAGGAACTCTAGGGATGCTAAGAATGGGATAACTCTGTCCACTGTTCATTCTGCAAAGGGTTTAGAGTTCGATAGAGTATATATGATTGATTTAGTTGATGGAGATTTCCCATCTATATCTAGCATTGAATCATCTATAAAGGGAAAGTTTGATTTGATTGAAGAGGAAAGAAGACTCTTCTATGTTGGTATGACAAGGGCAAAATATCATCTGTCTTTAATAACAATGAATAAAATTGGTGACAAATCAGTGGAACCATCAAGATTCTTAATAGAATTAGAAAATAAGTAAAGTCCACTTTTCAATAACTCCAACCTCCTTGTGTTTTTATAAACTAGAATATTTAAGTTTCTTTTGATTTTTGTGAGTAAAATAGAAAATAATTGTAATACTATATGTGTAGGAACAATTACTCACAGAGGAGGGAACAAGGAAATGGCTAAAGATCAACAAAACAATAAGAGAAATAACAATAATAAGCAAAACTCAAAAAGAGAAAATGACAATAATCAAGAAAACAGAAATAATGACAACAATAAGCAAGAAAATAAAAGAGAAGATAATAAGTAAACAAAGGTCCTCATAATAAGAGGACCTTTATTTATTCACTAAATTCTTCAAGATTTGTTATATCCACCTTAAAATATTCACCAGGATTTATACTAAAATGTCCTGATTCATAAGGTATATCTTCAACAGTTATATATACTTTTTCTACATCATAAAATCGTCCTAAGGTATTTACTATACTCTTTAGTATTTCCAGTTCTAATGCAGATCCTACATTCATATCTGCTAGAAACTCCTCTGAAAAATCCACCTCTAAAGTCCAAGATTCCCTATTAAGATCAATTCTATTAATATTTGTATCCTTTGAAATTGGAGCAATCAATTTATCAGAAGGAGGATTTTTTAGTAAATTCTCTAAGATCCTATCTATATTATCATTTGTATTAAATTCTATATTCTGATTTACAAACGCTGTCCCAATATCTTTGTAAGTTGGATAATATGTTTCTATTTCAATTGATTGTGATTGAATCTCATTCTTTAGTAATAAGGTTTTAACCTCATTAGTTCCATCATCATAAATTGTAGCAACATGACCTAGGTCTTTTGCATAATAATCTTTCTGGATAGCTCCATTCTCAAAATCTGTTGTCACTTCCAAGGCTTGATATATCCCTGCTGGAGTTTCTATTTTTACTTCCTTACTTGTAATTTCTCTACTATATCCTTCTTCAGTAATCCAGGATTGACCCAGATCTAAAGGTTCCTTTAAGATAATACTATTTTTATTTGAAGTGGAATTTATCATATTTTCTATATGATAAAATTCGCCTTCTGAGAATATTTCGGTCAATACCCCATTCTTATACTCTATTACTTTTACAACTACTGTCCCAGGATTCATAATCTTCATTTGCGCCCTATTGTTTTCGACAAATTCTAAAAAAGTCTTTCTTTCTGCGTATTCGTTACCAACCCCGGCATACTCCATTACAGTATTTTCTTTGAAAGGGTAGTAGTCGCTGATTAAATCAACTTTCTCCATAGATATTTCTTCTCCGCTTAATGCTTTATCTTGCTGGATAGATATGGTTTTTTTACATCCAGCTAAAAAAATTGCAGTGATTATTACTATCCAAAGTAAGAGTCTTTTCATGATATCACTCCTATAACTAATTTTGTACTTGATACTAATTATGTCCTTCTTATTATAATTATAATCTATTATAATGAAAAAGTATTTACGATTCAATTACAATTAGAGAGTTAAGAAGTAATTTATATATTTTACAGGTAATAATCTATAATATTTCTGTATTTGAGTTAAGTTTATATATTACATTCTTTCTTTCTACAATTATAGAGACTCTACTAGATAATTCTTTATCCTCTCTTAGTGCCAGAAAAAGTGGTTTGTTAGGGTTAATGGCTATTGGGTTTCCTACCATTCTAAGCATAGATAAATCTCCAGTAGTATCTCCATAAGCAAAACTTTTTTCTAGATCCACATCATACTTTTCTATCAACTCATTTAAGATTCTATGTTTTGACTCTGAATCCCACATTTTTATTATTTCACCAGTAAACTTATTATCTTCATCAACTTTGTATACCGTTCCTCTAAATTCTGTTGCTCCATACTTTTCAGCCATTTTAGAAACTAAAAAATCTGGGCTTCCTGATATAAAGAAAACTTCATGATTTTCTTTCTTATGCCATTCAATTTGGTCCCTTGAATATTTATAAACCATATCACCATTTAAGTTGATTACCTGGCTTGCAATAAATTCAATATAAGATTTATCAACCCCTTTTAATTCATCTAGGTATACCTTAGCTAATATCTCTAAATATTGCTCAAAATCCCCAAATCTACTTTCCCATTCGTGATATACCTTCTTTACCTTAGTATACCAAATTACAGGGTCAATCACTTCATATTTCATTAGCTTTTGAAAATGTTCAATCATTAAAGAATTCCTAAATATAGTTCCGTCTATATCAAAGAATGCTACAATATTTTTCATATCATCACCCTATTCCTTTTATATTATACTTGTTATACCCATTTTTACTTAATTAATTCTATTAAAAAGAGGAGGTTTAAATAACCTCCTCTCTTAAAAAGTCTTAATTAAGTTTTATACTACTATGGCAATGATAATTGCTAGAACAATGAAAATCGGTGCAAAGATTAATACTGCTGAAATTATAATTGCAAGAACATCATTCTTTTCATATGACATATTCTCATTTTCATATGCTTCCCATTCAGCTTTTGGGTTGAAGTTTTCTAAATCACTATTATCTCCAACTATATCCTCTGTATGCATTTGCTCCTTATTATTCTTGTTTTTTAGCCATTCCATTGCTCTATCTACTTTTTTTTGTAACATCATAGTTAAATCAATGCCTTTCTATGATTAATCTGCTGTATTTAGTTTATGGTGACAAGCTACAAAATGTCCTGGTCTAGCTTCCTCGAATACTGGAACTACTTTCTTGCAAATATCTGTAGCATATCTACATCTAGTATGGAATTTACAACCAGATGGTGGCCTAATAGGACTTGGTATATCCCCTTCTAATATTACAGCTTTTTTCTTTTCTTCAATATCTGTAGTTGGTATAGCTGAGAAAAGTGCTTCTGTATAAGGATGCATTGGGTGAGCATATATTTCTTCTGTAGTTGAAAGCTCAACAATATTTCCTAAATACATAACTCCTACTCTATCACTAATATACTTAATTACAGACAAGTCATGAGAAATGAACATATAAGTTAAATTCTCTTTTTCTTTTAAGTCTAATAAAAGGTTGATAATCTGAGATTGAATAGATACATCAAGAGCTGATACCGCTTCGTCACAAACAATAAACTTTGGTTTTAAAGCAACTGAACGAGCGATTCCGATACGTTGTCTTTGTCCACCTGAGAATTGATGTGGATAACGGTGTACAAAGTATGGAGCTAATCCACAATCTTCCATTGTTTGAAGGATATAATCTTGAACCTTTTTATCAGATTTAGCAAATATTTTATGTGAATATAAGCCTTCTGAAATTATTTGTCCAACAGTTAACCTCGGGTTTAGTGAAGAATATGGATCTTGGAAAATCAACTGCATATCTTTTCTTAAGTATCTCATTTCCTCTACTTTTAGCCTTGCTAAATTTATACCCTTATCTCTATGCTTGTCATGTTCATCAAATTCAGGATGATTTGAGTATTTTGATCTTAAGTCTTCAACTTCTGCTTGAATCTTTTCAATCTCTTTCTCAACTTTAGCAAGATCATTCTCAAAGCCCTTTATATTGCTTAAGTATTTTTGAGCATCATTAGTTATTTCAGATTGAGATTTACCTTTCTCTAATAATACAGATTTGGCACCTTCCATCTTTATTTGTTCTTCATTGATTTTGTTTCTATACTTGCGTGCCTCAATACTAGTATTGTATTCTTTAACTAAAACCTTAGTTACTGGGCCTAAATCATCAGCTACAAACAATCCACCAATCAATTGTGTTATATCAAGATATAATTTTCTATATTGCTTTTCTGTCTCACGAAGCTTAGTTAAAGCTTGATATTGTTCATCACCTTCAGGTAATGCTTCATAGGCTTTACGTTCTACTTCTTCTTTTTTCTTTAAATCATTTAATTTTTTACGTTCTGCTGTTAAGTTATCTAGTGTATTTAAAACATACTCTGGTGCTATTTCGTCAATATCGCAACCGTAGTACATAGTACGTCCATCTGTTTGATTATATAGTTGTAAAAGAGTACGACCCAAAGTAGACTTACCACAACCACTTTCCCCTACTAATCCCAATGTTTCCCCTTCATAAATTTCCAGGGAAATATCATCATTAGCTCTAACAAACAATTGCTCTTTGTCTCTAAATGAAGCCTTTTTTACTGGGAAATATTGTTTTAAATTCTCAACACGAATCAATACTTTTTTATCTTTATTATTAGCCATTGGATCTCACCCCTTTCACTGGATAGAAGCAACGGATTTGATGATCAGCCTCAAGTTCAGCCAATATTGGCTCTTCTTTCTGACATTTATCCGTAGCATATTTGCATCTAGGTGCGAATTTACAACCTACAGGCAAATTCAATGGATGAGGTACTGCTCCTGGTATTGCTTCAAGGCGAACTCCAGCAGGAGTATCTAATCTTGGTATAGATACCATTAAGCCCTCTGTATAAGGATGAGAATAAGTACTATCCTTACCAAAAATAGTTTTAACCGGTGCTTTTTCAACTACTTGACCGCAGTACATTACAGCTACGTCGTCTGCCATTTCATTTATAACACCTAAATCATGGGTAATAAATAAAATTGATGTTCCTATCTCAGCCTTTAAATCGTTCATAAGCTTTAATATTTGAGCTTGGATTGTAACGTCTAACGCTGTTGTTGGCTCATCAGCAATTAGTAGTTTCGGAACACATGCTAATGCCATTGCTATCATAACACGCTGTCTCATACCACCAGATAGTTGATGTGGATATTGTTTAGCCACTGCCTCTGGGTTTGGTATCTTAACAAGTGATAACATGTCTACTACCTTTTTTGCTGCCTCTTTTTTAGTCATTTTTTGATGTATAATAAATGGTTCTGCAATCTGTTTTTCTATTGTAAAGATAGGATTTAATGATGTCATTGGCTCTTGGAAAATAACTGAAATATCATTTCCTCTTATTGATGGCATTTCCTTAATAGGTACATCTATAAGGCTCTTCCCATCAAATATTATTTCACCACTATCTATATATCCGTTACCATCTAATAGTTTAATTATACTCATTGCTGAAACGCTCTTACCGCTACCGCTTTCCCCTACTATGCCAAGGGTTTTTCCGGCTTCAACAGAATAGGATACATCATTTACTGCTCTAACTATTCCTTTTTTTGTCTCAAAAAAAGTATGCAAATTTTTAACTTCTAATAGCGCCATCTACTCTTCCCCCTAACGTTCTTGAGATTTTGGATCGATTGCATCACGTAAACCATCACCGACTAAGTTAATGCAGATAACACATATACCTAGTACGATAGAAGCAAATACCCATCTCCACCAATAATTTTGAATTACAATACTATTATTGGCTCCATATAGCATATTTCCCCATGTTGGCTGTGGTGCTTGAACCCCAAATCCTAAATAGGATAAACTTGATTCGGTCAACATACTTGATGCAAAAGATAAAGTTGCAGATACAATAATAACTGAAATAACATTTGGTAAGATATGCTTAAACACGATATTCATTTCTTTAACACCAAGTGCTCTAGCAGCTATTACATATTCTTGCTCTCTAACTGAAAGTACTTGAGCACGAACTAATCTTTGAAGACTTGGCCAAGAAAGCAACCCTAATATAACCATAATCAATCCTATCTTTTGATTTGATTCCATAGAGTTACCAATCAGAGCAGATAAAATCATTGCAAATGGTAAGAACGGTAATGAGGATACCACCTCAGAAAGTCTTTGTAAAACTAAGTCTAGCTTACCTCCAAAGAAACCAGATAAGGAACCAACGATAATACCTATTGTAGTAGAAATAATAACTGCTACAGCTCCTATAGTCATGGACATACGTCCACCGTTTAATAACCTAGTAAATATATCTCTACCTAAATCATCTGTACCAAACAAATATCCTTTAAGACCCCAAGTATGGATTTCTCCGGTTTTTGAAACTCCATAGTTTTGATAAAATCCAGTATAAATAGTTTCAATATCTGCAGAATTTACTGAATTAGGAACAGTTGATTGCTTATAATAATCTGCCCCCCAACCTACCACGTCATTATTTTCTGTTATTCCAGAGTAATGATATCTACCACCATAGATTTTAACAATCTTAGAATCTGTTTCTGGAACAGTTCCTTCACCTTGTACAGTTATATTTCCCCATACAAAAACTTTTCCATCTTCATTTACAGCTGCCATTGTAGATGCAGTAGCTGCTATATCTACCACTTTTCCCATGTTTTCTGGCACTCTAGAATAACTACTTTGTTGTGAGCCTAAGTAAACAGCTTCACCGTCTACAGTAAGACCCATTACAGCATCAGCAGTTACTGCTATTTTGGCTAATTTGCCTTGATAAGCATGGAAGTCATTGTAATCATTATTCATTGTATTACCAAAATAAACACTACGGCCATCTTCAGTAAGAACTAGAGAAGATTGGTAACCTGCATAAATATCTTTAATTTTTACATTATTTAATTCCATAGGAACTATTGATTGTCCTTGACGATCATTTCCCCATCCAAATAGCTGACCTTGGTCATTTAAAGCTATTGCATGGTCAAATCCTACAGCAACTTTTACAATCTTACCCATGTCTATGAGTTGCTTTGTATTTTTATCTCTAGGTAAGTTCTTTATATCAATTGTACCTGTTACTCTTGTCTTACCCCAAATATATAATTCACCATCTGTTGATGCTGCAACAGAAAACGTAGGTCCTACTGCTATGTCTGATACTTTACCTACTAAAGCTTCAGGATATTCCATTATATCAAATCCAGGAGCTATATTTTGTTGAGATGTTTCAGAAAAAGACAAGTCTATAGGCTTAAATACTGGTCCTATTACAACTGTTAAGAGTATAACAATAAATAATACAAATCCAGTCATAGCAACCTTATTGCTTCTGAAAGTTTTAATTACTGTACGCCAAGGGCTTTGTACCTGCTCCTCTTCCATTAGAGACAATTCTTTTCTTGATCCAAAAAGATTTCCAAAGAGAAGGCGTAAGAAACTACTTTTGTTTTTATTGTTTTTATTATCATTTACTTGTTTCGTACTCATATCTGTTCCTCCTTCTCCTATTTATTAACTCTAACACGTGGGTCTACTATTCCATAGCTTAAATCTGTGATTAAGTTTCCAGTTAAGGCTATTACGATATAGAATAATTGTATAGCCATTACTACTTGGTAATCTTGATTACTTAATGAATCTATAAGTAATTTACCTAATCCATTTAAAGCAAACATTCTCTCAATAATTAAAGAACCATAGAATATGCTCATAAACCAACCAATTAATAGAGTAACAACTGGAAGAAGGGCATTTCTCCAAGCATGTGAAAAAATAACTACCTTTTCTTTTAGTCCTTTTGCTCTAGCAGTTTTTATATAATCCATAGTTAATGCATCCGCCATTGCTGCACGAACATATCTTGTTATTCCACCTAAAGAACCTATAGTCATTACTCCTAAAGGTAGTACTAAGTATTTTAGCCTGTCTAGAAATACTTGCCATTCAGTTCCCTTGAAATTAGGCGTTGACATCCCACTTACTGGGAACCATCCTAATTTTACAGCGAATAAGTAAATAAATAATAATGCAAAGATAAATACAGGGATACTATATCCGACTATTGTCAATACTTGTACTACTTTGTCAAAAGTTGAATTTTTCTTAATAGCACAATATATACCAAGTGGTATTGTAATACCAAGACCTATAATTACAGCAAATATATTTATAAATATTGTATTCTTTAAAGGAGTGCCTATAATTTTTGCTACAGGTTGTTTATGTACTGCAGACATTCCTAAATCTCCCTTTAACAAGCCTTTAACCCATTTTCCATATCTTATATGTGTTGGATCGTTTAACCCTAATCGCTCTCTAGCTTGCTCATAAGCACGCTGATATTCATCAGGCTTTAGTAGTTCCTTTAAGGACTCTACTTCTGCCCTAGCAGGGTCTCCAGGTATCATATCGTATAAGGAAAACAGAATAACAGACATAATTGAAAATACAAATATCATATATAAAAATCTTTTTGAAGTGTATTTTAACATTTTATTACCTGCCTTATTCAGAATTTGTTTTTGTTATACTTGTTTTTATAAAATCATTTTTACAGTTTACTACTTTACCACATACTAGTTCTATGTAGAAATAGGGTATATATATACCCTATTTCTTAATTAGCTATTTAATTATGTTTTTTTAAATTACTCTGCTACGTATGAATAAAGAAGAGCTTTATCTATACGAATTAGAGGATTGTTGTTGTAGTTTTGTAATTTTTCATTATAGAAATCATGATACAAGTTTGAATATAGTGGAAGATCTGGTAATAATTCATTCCATAATACTACATAGTCAGCAAATTTACTTAAGAATCCTGCTCTATCTGATGGATCAGTTAGAGGAATAGCTTTAGCTTTGCTTTCTAAGTCTTTGTTTAACAAGAAGTTAGTATTATATCCAGCTTTAACCATTTCAGGATCTGTAGTGAAAGTATTAGTTGGGTCATATACTGGAGTATAGTTTGTAGCTAAGTTATACATTCCATATGTTGGTACACCATACTTTGCATCTACTGATGCATCACGATACATGTAGTTCAATAACTCTGTAAATGTCATAACTGTTTGGTTAATCTTAATACCAGCTGCTGCTAAATCAGGGTTTTCTTGTAGTTTAACTACTAATAA
>CAZIII010000043.1:0-4717 GCA_964539425.1 uncultured Tissierellaceae bacterium
TATAAATATAATGGATGTATCTACTTTTGTTGAAATTTTAAATAATAAGGGTGAGTTAGTATTTGAAGAATTGCAAAACAAAACAATCAAAGGAAGGCTTCGTAAGGTAAGTAAAGCAATATATTAACACATGATTTAACTTGTCCTAAAGGTTATACAAAACCTTATGAAGTTAAACTTTTAAGTTGGGAGATGAACATATGAAGGAAGTATACATTTGTCTTTTCTACCAGTGGAGTTGGAATCAAGTTCTATAACCATAACCTAATTAAACTTATTGAAGCTAAAGGAGGAATCAATAGAGGAAATTTTGCCTGCAAAGGTAGCTTTTTAGAAAGAGCGATATCTGTGGACGCATTGGTGGAGATGAATTTTGCATATATGTAAAAGACATACCTTCTATTGAGTTTGTTCATGAGAAAATTCAGGAATTAAGAGTTCAACTTAAAGAAGTGAGTACGGTAGAAAGTGCATCGGTTAGTATTGGTATTGTTTTATTTAATTTCAATGACGTCAGCAATCATATATGATAGTCAAGTTCCCTTGAATATGAAGTTAGAGGAGACATATATACCAAGGTGTTTTGTCACACCTGCATAAAAATAGATACAAAAATGGATTATAAACATGATTATACTCTGGCAGTTGTTTTAGGGTAATATATTTTCATTTTTTGGATAGATTTGTTATATGAAGGGTATAAATAGACTTCTTAGAACTATGTTGAAGGAGTTCATAAATAGAAAGGAGTATAATAATCTTAGCTAAGAGGAAAGCTGGTGGCTATTACTATGAAAACTAAACTTGAGAAGAACTATAGTTTCAGTGTTACAAAGGATAACCTAGAACAGATCCATATGGATATAAGTGATTTGTTGAGTATCATGCCTACATCTATTTATGATGAGCTTTTGATTTGCATTCATGAACTCATTATAAACAGTATAGTAGAAATTAAAGCATTAAAGAACAGGAATGACTTGATAAGGATTGATATGTATTTAACAGATGAAAAAGCCATCCTATGTTTAAAAGATCATGGGCGCGGTATAAGTAAGTCTGCTTTGGAAAACTGTGATAAAAATATCATGAAAGAAAAGGGACGGGGTCTGGAAATGATTATGATCCTAAGCGATTGGTTTTGTATTTATTTAGATGACAATTGCTATTCCTACTACGTTATAAAAGAATACACAAACTAAGGAGGAGAAAATGAGTAAGACTAAGAAAGCAACATCACTACGTATTAAATTTATTTTTTATTTTTCAATTATTATAGCGATATTATTGGTAGATTTTCTACTAACATATGATTTGGAAAAAGAAT
This sequence comes from uncultured Tissierellaceae bacterium, assembly GCA_964539425.1. Taxonomy (GTDB): domain Bacteria; phylum Bacillota; class Clostridia; order Tissierellales; family Tissierellaceae; genus JAVKTS01. The sequence continues at coordinate 1,328 of CAZIII010000043.1, forward strand.
ATTCCTCTTCTGTTGAAGACACTGTAGAGGCTTTAGAAATTGCAAATTTTATGAACGAGAGAATTATTGATCATGAAGCATATGTACTAAATACAATGCTCTTTATGACCGGTAATATTGATGACCCAGGTGTATCTGTACATACAGAATGTAATCTCGGCAAATGGTACTATAATGCAACGCCAGATCCTGAATATGAGGATGTATTCCATGAGATCGATGCTGCTCATGAGAATTTGCATAATGCTTCTAAAGAGATTAAAGGATTAATAGAAGTGGACAAGTTTGATGAGGCTATGCTTGTCTTTAGTAAAAAAATGAAGCCTTCTTTTGAATCAGTAAAATCCTCATTAGCTACGATTGCAGATATAGAAGAGCAACAGGCACAGGGATTTCAAGAGGAAATGAAGTCAATTAATACTATAATGCTTAGAATAACTATAATATCCCGTATAGTAGTTATCGTAGTATCAATACTTATTAGCCTGAGACTGGCAAATATAATACTTATACCAATATACAAGGTAGTTCAATCTATGAATCAGGTTTCAAATAAAAACCTGAATACTGCTGTAGATCATAAATCAAATGATGAATTAGGAGATCTTTCAAATGCCGTAAATGAGACAATTGAAGAATTGATATTAATAGTTTCAAATATTAGAAGGAAAGTGGTTTCTGTAGAGAACAATTCATTAGCCATGAAGGACTCGCTAAACCAAATCAATATTGCATCAGATGAGATAACAGTAACAAACGTTCAAATTGCTGAAAATATAGACTCTATGTCTAATGAAGTAGTTTCTATTCAAAAATCAACAATTGAATTATCCGATATTGGCAAACAACTTAATGATTTAGTTGGTAATACTAATCTAGCTATTGAAAACAGTTTTTCTGCGTCTAAAGACGGACAAGAAGCAGTTCTAAAAGCTGTATCAGGCTTAGATGAAGTAAGCAACACTGTTAACTTTGCGGCAGATGCCATTGTAAAACTAATAGAACGAAGTCGTGAAATTGGTGAAATGGTTCAAGTAATTGAGAATATTGCAGGACATACAAATTTACTAGCACTAAATGCTTCTATAGAATCAGCTAGAGCTGGTGAAGCTGGAAAAGGATTTGCAGTAGTGGCAGATGAAATTCGAAAATTAGCAGTGAATACTACTAATGCTGCAACTCAGATTATTAGTTTAATTGAAAATATTGAATCTGAGACAGAAGCTACGGTTAATTCTATGGAATTTAATCAAGAACAGGTTGCTTCTCAGGTTGAGCAAATAAAGGCCGCTGAAAAAGCTCTTAATAAAATTCATGAATATAATATCAAAACACAAGAGTCCAGTAAAACTTTGGAGGAAATTGCTAATATATTGGCTCATAAAACAGAATCTATTCTTACATCAGTTGATGGAGTTACTGAATCTATTCAAAGTGATGCAGCAAGCGTAGAGGAAGTAACCGCAGCTACAGAAGAACAAAACGCTACTATCACTACAGTAAATCAAATGAATCACCAATTTGTGGATGCAACAATAGAACTAAATAATCTTATTAAAGAGTTTAAATTAAAGGAAGGTGAAGAAGCATGAACCATCTCTTAGAAGGTGAGACACTAATTCTAGAATTAGAGGGTAAACTAATCATGAGTAATTCTGATAAGATAAAGAATGAAATAAAGAATTCTATAGATGAGTTAGTAAAGAAATTTAATATAAACTGTGTTGCCCTTGACTTGCAAGGTATGGAATTTATAGATAGTACCGGTGTAGGAGTATTTATTTCTATATATAAGTTTACTGGCGAAAGAGGGTTAAGTCTGAAACTTCTTCAGCCACGTGAAATAGTAAAGAAAATACTTACTATTACAAAGATAAATTCCATTATAACTATTGAATAGTAGAAAAAGTATTTAGGAGGAAATATGGGTGATTTTGCTAATTATAATATGACATATCACATGGAGTTAGACGATAAGACTATATATGGTAAGATAAAACCAAGTTTATCTAAGTTAGGACTTTCATACATTGATTCTGAAGATCAAATAGCTAGTATTTGCATTTTAGATGCTAGCTTGTATTTTGCCAAAAAATCATTCTATGATAAAAAATATGAAGCCTGCCTGAAAGTTCTCACAAAAGACAACTATGTTCAATACTATGATCGAATATTTTCTGGTTTTGGCTTCTCAATACGAGCTGAGTTCACTGTTAATGAGTTGGAAGAGATAATTTTAACGATACGTGATTACTTAAGTGCGAAGTTTAAAAATCAGATACTAGAAACGGTTTTTGACTCTGCAAACAACTCCTTGGTGATAACTAACAATAAAGGGGTTATACAGTATGCTAATAAATATTTTTTAAATGCAACAGGATATGAGAATGATGAGGTTCTAGGTGGGCTGCCTAAATTAATTAAAAGTGGATTTCATAATGAAGAATTTTATAAGGAAATGTGGGATGCAATTACTAGAGGACATGTTTGGAGTGGATTTTTTGTTAATCAAAGAAAAGATGGACGACGCTTCTATGAAGAGGCAACTATTAGTCCAATATTTAACTCTCTAGGCCAGGCTGAAAATTTTCTTAAAATTGGAAAGATGGTAGAAAGAGAACATTTACTTTCAAAGGAACTAAGTCAAGAGATGAAAATCGCTAGTGAAGTAATGGACTACATGTTACCAGCAGATTACTCTGATAAATATATTAGTTTTAAATCAAAGATAAAGGCATATAATTACCTTGGTGGTGACTATGTATGTTTTCAAAAAATTGGTAAACACAAATATTCTTTAGGAATCATCGATGTAGTAGGACATGGAATGTCTTCTACCTTAATTGGAATGAAGGCTATTTCTATCTTTCAGTCTGTAATTCACTATGATAGCCTAGAAAATACTGTAAACAGGATAAATAGAAGCATTAATATAATAAATGAGCATGATGTATCTACAGTTCGATACTTATCAGGAATTTTTATGATTATTGATTTTAAAGAAGAAGTAGTCTCCTATGTAAATGCAGGACATCCTGCTTTTTATGTAAAAACTAAGAAAGAGTTAATGAAATTTGAATCCAACAACATTATACTTGGTATTATCAATCAAAAAGAATTTTTAGAGGAATCTATTCCTTTGAAAGATATGTCCTATATATTCCTTTATTCAGACGGCTTAATTGAAAATAACGAAGAAGAGTTAAAAGTAGCAGGATGTCATTTAGAACAAGCACTAGAGGAAGCAGAGGGGAAGGATCAAGCATTCATGGACTTAGTTCTTGATAAAATGATTGGAAATAGAGAATATACTGATGATATTACTCTATGTTATGTAGAGTTTACGTAGAGATAAAAATTTATAAATAGGATAAGGGACAAAATATTCAT
>CAZIII010000043.1:4817-13612 GCA_964539425.1 uncultured Tissierellaceae bacterium
AAATATTCATAAGACAGTTATCTTTCCCCGGATGACTGTTTTTTTAGTTGACAATACGACCACCAAGTCATATAATATAAATATAGATATGACTTGGTGGTCATAAAATGGAAGGGGGACTAAATTTGCCAAACGCAACATTTTTCAATTTATCATATGATAAGAAAAACATGATTATATCTTCAGCTATAGAAGAATTTTCTAAGGCAGATTATAATACAGCTAGCATAAATCAAATATGTAAGAAATCAAGTATTGCTAAGGGAAGCTTTTATCAGTACTTCCAAGACAAACTAGATTTATATGTATATATAATGACTTTAGCAATTGAAGAAAAGATTAAATTTTTTTCTACGGCTTTAGAACATTTTCAGGAGTTAACTATATTAGAGAAAATTCGATTACTGTTTATGAAAGGCATTGAATTCAGTAAGACTTATCCAAAATATGCAGCCTTGGGAAATCAATTTTCAAAAGAAGTTGATGAAAAGTTAAAGTCAGCTGTTATAAAGGAAGGGCAAAAACAATCAGAGTCATTGTTTATTCAAATGATAGAATATGCGAAATTAAATGGAGAAATTGATAGCAAGATCAATTCATTATCACTAAGTATGATATTACAATCTGTTAATAATACGGTTAATGAATATATGCTAAATGAATTTGGGGAGATAAGTTATGAGCATTATGAGAAGGACGTAAATAAGTTTGTAGATTCACTTCTAGATATTATTTTCAATGGAATTAAAAAAGCTAATAATTAGATAACAAAGGAGGCTATTAGTTATGAAAAAGAAGATTGATATTATATTGGGTACTATGTTTTTAATCGCTACAGGAATATTTATATGGATTTTTCTTTCAAACGATATATTTTTTAACTGGGCATTCGAGAGACACCATAATATTTTAAGTTGGTACATTAGACCTTTATTTATTATACCAGTAGTTATATTTGCATTTAAAAAGAGCTTGACTGGCGTTGCTGCATCTATATTTGCTCTATTTACAAGTATGTTTTGGTTTCCTACACCTGCAGAAAGCAGTCCTCAGGTACTTTCATTTCTTGGATTTGAAATGGATTATTTAAAAGGTATATGGAATGGCCCTAAGATATTAATGAGTCTTGCTGTACCTATCTTCTTTTTAATGCTTATTATAGCTGCATGGAAGAGAAATTGGAAGTGGCTTTTAGCTACTGTAATTGGGGCAGCAGTATTGAAGATTATATGGAGTATTGTATTTAGTGGTGATGCAGGACTATCTATCTTAAAGCCTGCTATAATGGGTTTGATTATTTGTATTGGTGGAATTTATTACTACTTAAAAAGACACAAATCCAAAGTTTAAATTTTAAGAGGCATGCAACCATATTTTGAATAATTATTATATTAAATAGAATAGCCATTTTTCTAAAATGATAAAATAAGTTTATCCATTGTTAATGATAGTTACTTGATAATATTTATTTTAAAATTTGTAATGATAATAGGTATAGCTGCTAATCTCTCCACTTTATCAACTAATATTATACTTGTTATTTGGAGGCAATAATTCTTAACATAGTTGAATCTGCCTACTGGTGCACTATTATCTAATATCACCGATATGATGAAATATGTAGAGATAAATATGGATGAAAAACTAGATTATTTAGCTATGGCACATGAATCATTGGCTGAAGTAAATGCATCGACTGCAACATATGAAAAAATGGGAATACGCATAGATGATATTGGTGCTGGTTGGATGATTGATAAGCTAAATAATATTATTTGGCATAATGGGGCAACGGGAAATTATAATAGCTATATTGGATTCGATAAAGAAAATCAGGTTGGAGTTGTGATATTATCGAATTTGTCACCAGATTATAGGATTCTAGCAACTATCATGGGAATCGAGATTTTAACTTCTTTACAAATAGATTGAACAGGCTGGGGTTCAAAGAAATGGATTAGCTTTTTTGATAAGGGCTAATAGAAATTTAAAACAAATTACTAATCTTATTGACAAATAGGATTAGTTTTTATATAATTTAACATATGAATAAGTATTCAATTGTTCACATACATAAGGAGAAAGGAATGATAATATGGAAGATAAAGCAAAAATTGAAAGTTGTAGCTGTACTATAATTCACGAAGATGTGGTTAATAAAGTTAGAGAACATATGCCCCAAGAAGAAACACTTTATGATTTAGCTGATATATTTAAGGTACTTGGAGATTCAACTAGAGTAAAAATATTGAGTGCATTGTTTCAAGCTGAAATGTGTGTTTGTGATATAGCTGCATTACTGGGAATGACGCAATCAGCTATTTCACATCAACTTAGAGTGTTGAAGCAAGCAAGACTTGTAAAATACAGAAAAGATGGAAAAGTAGTTTACTATTCATTAGAAGATGAGCACGTTAAGAGTATTTTTGATCAAGGTTTAGTTCATATAGCAGAAAAAAATTAAAGCATTCTGGAGGGGGAAGACGATGTACAAAGAAGTTAGAAAATCTAGTGTGAAAAAGGAGTTTATACTAGAAGGACTGGGATGTGCTAATTGTGCTGCTAAGATGGAACACAAACTTAAAGACTTAGAAGGTATTTCTTCTGCAAGTATTAATTTTATAACTAAAACATTATCTTTAGAGATTGATGAAATAAATAAAACCAGCGAATTAATAGCAGCAACTACCGATATTGTTAAAAAAATAGAATCTCATGTTAATGTAGTAGAGAAGCAATCGGAAAAAATATTAATAAAAGAAGTATTGCTAGAAGATTTATGCTGTGGCAACTGTGCTGCTAAGATAGAAAGAGAATCAAATAATATAGATGGTGTGAAATCAGCTGTGGTAGATTTTGTTTCAACAAAGCTTATTTTGGAGATAGATAATCCATCTTTGGAAAATCAAATTATTGAAAAAATTAAAGACATTGTTAAGAGAATTGAGCCAGATGTTAATGTAATTGCCCTTGATAGCAAAACAAGGACATCTAAAGAGCATACTCATGACCATACTCATGAGCATAGTGAATCTACAAAATCAGAAATAATTAGGTTCACTGTTGGTGCAGCAATATTTGGAATAGCGGCGGCTATAAAGTTTCCTAATGTGATAGAACTAATATTATATCTAATAAGTTATGTGATTGTTGGCGGAAAAGTAGTTTTGAGAGCATTAAAAAACATAAGTAGAGGTCAAGTATTTGATGAAAACTTTCTTATGAGTGTAGCGACTATAGGTGCATTTCTTATTGGTCAATATCCAGAAGGTGTAGCAGTTATGCTCTTCTACCAGGTAGGGGAAATATTCCAAGGGATAGCTGTTAATCGTTCAAGAAAATCCATTACAGCTCTTATGGATATAAGGCCAGATTATGCTAACTTAAAGGAAGGGGAAGAAATTAAAAAAGTATCACCAGAAGATGTTAGTATAGGCGATATTATAATAGTAAAACCAGGTGAAAAAGTGCCACTAGATGGTAATATAATTGAAGGAAATTCTATGGTTGATACTTCTGCATTAACTGGGGAATCAGTACCTAGAGAAGTGAATGTGGGAGAAAACATCCTAGGAGGAGTTATTAATAAGAATGGCCTATTAACAATAAAAGTAGAAAAAGAATTTGGAGATTCAACTATTGCAAAGATACTTGATTTAGTTCAAAATGCAAGCAGTAAGAAAGCTCCAACTGAAAATTTTATTACAAAGTTTGCTAGATACTATACACCTGTTGTTGTATTTTCAGCATTAGCCTTAGCTCTAATACCACCTTTAATTATTGAAGGAGCAACATTTTCACAGTGGATATATAGGGCATTAGCATTTTTAGTAGTATCTTGTCCCTGTGCTTTAGTTGTATCTATACCACTTGGTTTCTTTGGGGGTATAGGTGGAGCATCAAAAAATGGAATACTTATTAAAGGTGGAAACTACCTTGAAGCTTTAAATAATGTTGAAGTTGTTGTATTTGATAAAACTGGAACTTTGACAAAGGGTGTATTTGTAGTAACAGATGTAAAGCCCCAGGGTAATATTTCTAAAGATGAGCTTATAAGTTTTGCAGCCCATGCAGAAAGTTTCTCTAATCATCCAATAGCAACTTCTATTGTAAGTTCTTATGGAAAGGAAATTGCTCAGAATGCAGTAGAGAACTATGAAGAAATATTAGGTCATGGTGTTAAGGTTAAAGTTTTTGAAAGAGAAGTTTTAGCTGGAAATCATAGGTTAATGGAAAAAGAAAATATTCCATTTGAACAAGTTGAAACAATAGGTACAGTAGTTCATGTTGCATTGGATAAGGAATACGCTGGGTATATAGTAATATCAGATGAAATTAAAGACGATTCAGCTAATGCAATTAAATCCTTAAAAAACATTGGTGTTAAAAAGATAGTAATGCTTACTGGTGATAATAAAACTGTTGGTTCTAAAGTTGCCAAACAATTAGGAATAGACGAAGTTTACGCTGAACTACTTCCTTATCAAAAGGTTGAAAAACTAGAATTATTATATAAAGAAAAATCATCAAAGGGTAAGCTAGTTTTTGTCGGTGATGGAATAAATGATGCACCAGTTTTAGCAAGAGCAGATATAGGTATAGCAATGGGTGGAGTAGGTTCAGATGCAGCAATAGAAGCTGCTGATGTGGTTATAATGACGGATGAACCTTCAAAAATTGGAACTGCAATAAGAATTGCAAAAAAGACAAGAAGTATAGTTATGCAAAACATAGTCTTTGCTTTAGGTATCAAAGCTATTTTATTAGTACTCGTAGCTATAGGATTAGGCACTATGTGGGAGGCCGTATTCGGAGATGTTGGAGTAACTCTAATAGCTGTGCTAAATTCAATGCGTGCAATGAAGAATAATTAATGGACAATATTAGATAGTTGAATGTAAAACAAGGCCATAACTAATCACAGGTTGATTTAGCTATGGCCTTAAAGTTTATCCTCTGTTTATTATTTAAGACCTAGAAATACCTAGTATAAAGAATTCATAGGCATGTTCATATGATATATTGAAAACATTTAAGGTTGAAGTATAGTAAGGAATAGTGATAAAATAATATTTGTAGTCTTAAGAAAGGATATTTATTCATCCTATCTAGGAATAAAACACTTTTTTATGTTATAGTTAAATAAATCAAGAGATGTTTATTATAGAAAGGAGAAATGTCAGTGAATATTAATTTTTCAATAGAAGAAGCAGTAAAAAAGAGATATAGTGTAAGAAGTTATAAAGAGCAAGATGTTGAACTAGATAAAATAAAGGCAATTCAATCCTTTGTGGATTTGTTGGATAACCCTTTTGAGAAAAAAGTAAATTTTCACTATCTTGATAGTAGGGATATGAAGGATCAGCAAAAACTTGGAACTTATGGTGTTATTAAGGGTGCAGAAAAATATATTGGTACAACTATAAAATTAGAACCAATGGCATTAGAAGCATTAGGATATGAACTTGAAGCAGTTATTCTTTATTTAACCAATCTTGGTCTTGGGACCTGCTGGTTAGGAGGAACATTTAATCGTAAGGGGTTTGCAAATGCTATGAATATAGGAGAAGATGAAATGTTTCCAATCATAACACCCTATGGCTATGCAGCTACGAAGAAGCATATGAAAGAAACCTTAATGAGAAAAATGATTCAAGCAGATCATCGTAAAGAATGGAATCAATTGTTTTATAAAAATGATTTCAAGTCACCCCTTGCAAAAGAAGAAGCTGGAGATTTAGAATTTCCTTTGGAAATGGTTCGTTTAGGACCATCAGCATCAAATAAACAGCCCTGGAGAATTTTACTAAGGGGTAATGCATGCCATTTTTATGAGTTTAAAGAACCAGGCTACAGTAATAGTTTTTCATATGATATTCAAAGAGTAGATATGGGAATTGGGGCAGCTCACTTTGATTTTTCAGTTAAAGAAAGGGGAATCAAGGGTTATTTTGATACAGCATGCGAACCAGAATTAGAATTGCCTGACCACATGGAATATGCCTTCTCTTGGATTAGAGAATAGAAATGAATAAGTTCTTTAATAATCAAATATAATGTTAGGTGGGAGAGATGATGAAGCTTGAGTTTATAAAAGGTTATGGCATATTACTTACTTATTTTGTAATATGTGCATCTGGTGCACTGACATTGCGTAGATTTATTACCATACCTAAAGAGATATTTCGTAAAATCTTACATATTATACTCTTAGGGTCCATACTTGTCTTGACATATGGATTCAATAGTTGGTGGATATCGGCAATGGCTGCAATGACTTTTGCTGTTATGGTATTCCCGATTCTTGCATTTGCTGAGAAGATACCAGGATATTCTGAGCTACTTATTGAGCGGAAGTCTGGAGAAATCAAGAGTAGTCTTATTTTGGTATTTAGTATGTTTACAGTATTGATATGTCTGTGTTGGGGCTGGCTTGGAGAGAAATATTTGGTAATTGCATCTGTTTATGCTTGGGGGTTAGGCGATGCAGCAGCGGCATTGGTGGGAAAGCGATTTGGATCCCATTATATAGAAGGAAAAATGGTTGAAGGTCGTAAGAGTCTAGAGGGAACTCTTGCTATGTTTGTTGTATCATTTGTTTCTGTACTAGTTATTTTGCTTATATACAGTCCTGTGGAGTGGTATGCTTATGTTCCAATTGCTGCAATAACGGCTGCAATATCTTCAATTGTGGAACTTTATACTAAGAGTGGTATGGATACGCTGACCTGCCCCCTTGCAGCTGCAGCAATTATGATTCCATTAATTCGTTTGTGGGGGGTGTAATATAGTGAAATCAAAACCGGGAGAAGGTACGCTTTTAGCTTCTGTAGTAATGAGTTCACCAGGTGCTATAGTCGTAGGTATAGCATTTTTCATTGGTAGATCATCGACTCAATTGGCAGATTTTATTCGACGAACAATAGAGCTAATATCCATAATTGTATCTTGGTTAGTTTTTAGGTTTTTGAATAAAAATCAGGACTTAGATTCAAGTCAAAAAGATAAACTAGAACATACCACAAACTTATTTGTAGGAGCTGCAATGTTCATATCTGGAATTGTAATGATATTTATAGCGCTTTTTTCTTCTATTTCAGGTAAAGGCAATGTCATACCTGGCCTAGTAATTGCAGTATTGGGAGTAACTACAAACTCATGGTTTTGGCTACGCTACCGTAATCTGAATAGTAAAAATCCTGATGCAATACTGGCTGTGCAGAGTAAGTTATACTGTGCAAAGACAATGGTAGATGCATGCGTAATGATATCTTTGGCATTTATTGCAATAGCACCTAATGCGTCTATGACTCAGTATGTAGACTTAGTAGGATCAATAATAGTTGCTATCTATCTTATTATAAACGGTATTATTAGCATATGTGGTAGAAAAGATATATTGAGTTAGACAAAAAATATATTTCTATCCAAGGGAGGATATTTTGAAAAAATTTGATAGAGTATACAAACATTACGATAATTTTATAAAGCTATTTAATTTAAATAAGATGGATGAAATAAAAGATATTTTGGAATTAGAGGGAGAAGAAATAGTTTTAGATATAGGAGGAGGAACAGGCAAATTAGCAGAATATATTAGTGATGACTGTAAACTTATTTATGTACTAGATGAAAGCAAAGGTATGCTTACAAAGGTTGATGCAAATACAAAAGTAGTTCCTGTCTTAGGAGATGGATTAAATACAAACTTCGACACTAATAGCATGGATATAGTTATATTATCTGATATATTGCATCATATAGAGGACCAGCAAAGACTTATTGAAGAAATATATAGAGTGCTCAAGAAAAATGGGAAATTGATTATATTGGAATTCGAAAAAAAACATTTAAAAACTAAAATTTTAAGAGCCTTTGAATTTACACTATTTGGAAAGCTATATTTTAGAACAAGTAAAGATGTGATTAACCTTATAAGTGATAAGTTTACTATCACTAAATTCATTGACAAAAAGTATTTCTTTATTATTAGGGGAGAAAAAAATGCTTAAAAAAATATTGTTTTATATTAATTTAGGACTCAAGCTTTTGAAAAAAGATGTAATAGATAAGGAAGACTATAGAGATGAATACAATAAGGTTTCAAATACATATATTAATTGGGTTGAAGAAATGGGTAAATTTACTGATAAGATAATAAAATTTGAATATATTGAAAGAGATGAAGAAATTAAGATATTAGATTTTGCCTGTGGTACAGGCTATATTAGCAAAAATATTCTGAAGAAAGATATAGAGTGCCAAATAACAGCTGTGGATTACTCAGACAAAATGCTGGAGGAATTGAAGATACTAAAAGATCATAGAATTAATATTGTTAATTGTGATGGAATTGAGTTTTTAAAGAATACCGATGAAAAATATGATATGATATTTTTTGGATGGGCACTTTCATATTTTAATTACAAAGAACTATTTAAGCTTTTCAAAAGGGTACTAAAGGATGGAGGAGCAATAGGGATAATAACAAATATTCAAGGAACACTTTCTGGCATAGAAGATATATTTTTAAAGGTAATGGAGGAAAACCAAGATAAGGTTATTAGACCAATGGATATTAGATTAAATTTACCATATGGAAAAGAAGGCTTAGTAAAGTGGTTTAATAGATATGGATTTGAAGAAGTAGAAGTAGATGAGGGTGAGGTACTACTTTCCTTTCAAGATCCAGAGAAGCTATTGAATTGGTTGAATGAAACTGGTGCAGCAGCTGGAACAACATGTATATTTAAGGATTATGACTTAATTAAAGACAATATAATTAAAGAAATAAA
>CAZIII010000044.1:0-13388 GCA_964539425.1 uncultured Tissierellaceae bacterium
CATATCTAGCTACGTTCCATCTTTCTCCATAAGCTTCTGCAGTGAAGTTATCTGAGAAATAGCAACCTTCTCCATCATCTTTGATTGTAACTGTTTCATCAGTCCAATAAGATAATTTAGTAGGTCCAACACTTACGTTTGGTAACTCATAGAAATATGGTAGGTTCTCAGCAGCTATAGTAACTGCGAAAGTCTTATCATCAATTAATCTAACTCCAGGGAATACCTTTGATTCGCCTTTGTTGAAAGGACCATATCCAGTTAAATAATAACCATAACTTGCTTTAGCTCCTGTTGATTGAACTTCATTGGATGACCAAAGCATAACTGAAGTTACATAGTCTAATGCTGTAATAGGAGATCCATCAGCATATACTAGACCATCATTAATTGTCCAAGTATAAGTTTTTGATCCGTCTGCATTTTCTGTAACTTCATAGCTCTTTACAGTAGTTTCATTAACTAAGTACTCACCTTCAAAAGTCATATCAACAGTGCTTTGACCAACCATGAAATTATATACATCATAGTCTGCAGCGTTGTTTGTCCAATATGGTACCCAGTCACCTGATAATTCAGTTGTGTTACCAATTGTTATTTGACCAGTAGGTTCTGTTGGAACATCACTTACGTCTGCTGGGTCATCTATTGGTGTAACATCGCCAGTGCCTGGTGTATCTACTGGTTGCTCTTCTTTAGGTTTACAACCAACTAGAAATGCTGATAATACTAATGTTAGAATTAGTAAAAAAATAATACTTTTCTTCATCATTATTTTTCTTCCCCCTTAAATTATTATTATTTTAAAAAGTTAATATGATAAATCATACTACCTTTCAAAAACTAAATTATGCTACACATTAATAATATATTGTACAATATATTATTCTATGTATGAGAAATAATGTTTCTTTACTATAAATTAATTTCACTTTACCTTGATGAACTTGTCCAGAACGAATCCTTGTTATCATTCTAATACATTTCTTAGTTAATTTCAATCTATTTTTTGTTAAAGATTGGATTAAACAGCCACATGTCTGTAGTTTGCTAAGTTCTAAATGTAAACAAGTTTTTCAATTGTTTGAAAGTTATGCATTTTAAGTCAGATTAAACTTATCTACTTAAAAATATGCATATATATATTATATATACTTTTGCTGAATAGTCAATCAATTCTTGAGAATTGGAATTTTTCCTTAACTAATCTGTTATATAATTTGTCACTTTATATTCAGTTGCCTTTTCAGCATACCATCCTTCAAATACAGTTGATAACTGACTATTTATTAGAATATCTTTTATTTCAGCTTTACTTTCTTCGTAGTTTGCCTCTATTGCTTCCTGCTTATCTTCTACTTTAATGATATGATATCCATAGCTAGTCTTAACAGGATCACTAATTGTATTAATTTCTAAACTAAATGCAGCATCTGCAAATTCTTGAACCATTCCTCCCCTAGGAAAGAATCCTAATTGACCACCATTGTTTTTATTTGCTTCATCCTTTGAATATTCCTTTGCTAGTTCAGCAAAATCTCCACCATTATCTAATTTTTCTTTAACTTCATTTGCTAATTCTTCTGTATCAACTAAGATATGACTAGCCTTTACTTTCTCTATTTGACCTAAAGTATCTTTGTTGTTTTCAAAATAGTCCTGCATTTCATCCTCAGTAATAACAATCCTAGGTTCTAAAAGTTTTTTTAACTTTAAATTCATAATTATATTGCTTCTTAGTTCATCTATAGTATATCCATAGTATTCCATAGCTTCATTAAGTGCTTCTTCTCCCCCAGAATTTTCTTTAAGGGCTTCCATTTCTTTTTCTATTAGTTCTTCATCGATTACAATATTATTTTTTTTAATCTCTAAAGCAATAATTTTATCAGAAATTAAAGATTCAAGAACTTCTGCTCCACTTTGCTTCACCAATACATCGTATAATTCGTCCTTAGTTATTACCTCGTTATCTACCTTAGCTACAATATCCTCCTTGCCACATGCTGTTATGCTTAATAACAAGATTAAGCAAATTCCTACTAGTGTGTACTTATGTACTTTCCCTTTTTTAAACATTTTCTTCATAATCTTAATAGCCTCCATCCTTTTTATTATAAGACTTCAATAATTTTGAAGTTATATATTTACTTATTATACACTATATATTTGGTTTAGTGTGATAGAATTATGAAATAATTCGGGATAAACAAAAAATTCCCAAATCTTATTAGATAAATTGCTTTTGTAAGATGAATTTGATAATATAGCTATTATAATGATATGAAAATCATATGATAAAAAGGCGGGAAGACATGGATAATAATGAGAAAAAACACAAGAGGCGTGTTAGATATAGTGGGACACATCCAAAAAACTATAAAGAGAAGTATAAAGAACACCAACCAGATAAATATTCTGAAACTGTGGCTAAAGTAATTCAAAAAGGAAGTACTCCTGCAGGAATGCACCTTTCAATTTGCGTAAATGAAATACTAGACTTTCTGCAAATCAAACCAGGTGAAATTGGATTAGATGCAACTTTAGGTTATGGTGGTCATACATTAGAAATACTTAAATCTATGGATAGAAAAGGCCAACTTTATGCAACAGATGTAGATACAATTGAATTACCAAAAACAGAGCAACGATTAAAGGACTTAGGTTACGACAAAGACATACTAAAAATTAGGCAAATGAACTTTTCAAATATAGATCAAATTGTATTAGAATCTGGCCCCTTGAATTTTGTGTTGGCAGATTTAGGCGTATCTTCAATGCAAATAGATAACCCAGATAGAGGTTTTTCCTTTAAAACTGAAGGGCCACTTGATTTAAGGCTAAATCCTAGAAGAGGAAAGTCTGCTGCTGAAAGATTAGACCGGATTTCAAAAGATGAATTAGAGGGAATGTTCATAGAGAATTCAGATGAACCCTATGCTAAAGAAATATCTGAAGCTATAATATCTGAAATTAGAAAAGGAAATAGAATAAATACGACTACACAGCTTCAACAAATTATTTCAAATGCCCTGAAATTTCTTCCACAAAAAGAAAGAAATGAATCAATTAAGAAGTCATGCCAAAGGTGCTTTCAAGCCCTTAGAATAGATGTAAACCATGAATTTGAAGTGTTATATGAATTTCTGGAGAAACTTCCCAATAGCCTTGCTAGTGGAGGACGTGTTGCAATACTATCTTTCCACTCTGGTGAAGACAGATTAGTTAAAAAGAGTTTTCAGCATTATTTAAGAGAGGGTATCTACAGTGAAGTATCTTCTAGTCCTATCAGACCAACACAAGAAGAATGTAATCTTAATCCTAGAGCACGATCTGCAAAACTTCGTTGGGCTATAAAAGCTTAAATTTTTTTATAATATTTGATATAAAAAAAGACCTGCAGATTATCTCTGTAAGTCTTTGTATTACTTTGGTGCGCCTTCGGGGGTTCGAACCCCGGACACCCTGATTAAGAGTCAGGTGCTCTACCAACTGAGCTAAAAGCACATTTATTGAACTAACAATAATTATTATACTCCTACTAATTTAATTTGTCCATAGTTTTTTTAATACTATTAATAAAGAAATACTAAAGAATTGAATATTCTTTAGTATTTTTTATTTAAAAATGTAATTGCTATGGTTCCAGGACCTGAATGGGCACCTATTGCTGCACCTATTGTATTTATTAAAAATTCTGTGGTACCAAAGGATTCAGTAATCATTTCTTTCACTTTTAAAGCCAATTCTAGATTATCTCCATGGGATATGCCAATTATTTGATTCTTTAAATCAGCATCTTTACTTCTTTCTCCAATTATATCCATCATTATCTTATATGCTTTATTATTTCCTCTTGCTTTTTCTATAGGAAGTAGTTTTCCATCTTCCATATCTAATACTGGTTTAATATTTAATAATCCTCCTAGGAAGGCTTGCGATCTTGTTACCCTTCCCCCTCTAAATAAATACTCTATATCATTTACAGTAAATATATGTTCCATATGGGAAGCATAAAATTCCAGGAGTTGAATTATTTCTTCCTTGGATTTTCCTTCCTTAGCCATTTGAGCTGCTTTTAAAACCATCAAGCCAAATCCACCAGTTGCAGCTTTTGAATCAATAATATCTAAATCAAAATCAGGATATTCTTCAAGGATCGTATCCTTTACAAATATAGAAGTTTGATATGTTCCTGATAATCCTGATGAAAAAGCTATATATATAACACTATCACCATTTTTCGCATATTCTAAAAATTTTTCATTAAATGTATTTGGTGGTATCTGAGCAGTCTTAAATACCTCACCATTTTTCATGCCATCATATACTTCTTCTGGCTTTATAGTTATATTATCTAAATACTCTTTATCCTCTTTAATTACCATTATAGGCAAAATATCAATACCATATTCTTTTACTATATCTTCTGGTAAATCACAAGCACTATCGCTCAGTATTCTAACTGACATTTTATATCCTTCCTCCCCTCATTATAATATTATATCATAATATCCATATTATAACTGATAAAATGAAATTTGTGGTATATATTTTTTATTTACTAAATAGATTATAATACTATTATTATAAGGGGTTGAATTCTATGAAATTATTTTTCATTAAGAAAAAAACATTTTACTGGTTGATTGCCATATTATTTGTTTTAATTATTCTATTTATAGGCGTTCCACTATTGACTTAGGGTCTTGACTAAATTACATTATCTTCCTATAATTTATATAAAGGAGGAGTGTTTATGTCCCTTATGGAAAATACTTTTTTATTAGGTATTATAGCAAGTGTTGGTGCTGGCCTTATGACAGGTGTAGGAGCCTTGCCCATATTTTTTACAAGAAATATTTCCGAAAAAATGTTGGATGTTCTACTTGGTTTTGCTGCTGGAGTAATGTTAGCGGCTACGTCATTCTCTCTAATAATCCCTAGTCTAGAATATTCAGGTGGAGGACTAAAGGGAGCTTTAATTACTGGGTTAGGTATATTTGTAGGTTCAATGTTTCTTGACCTGACTGATAAATATTCACCTCATGTACATTTGCTTGACAAAAGAGAGGAAGGTGCTAGTGCATCATTAAAAAAGATTTGGCTTTTCATAATTGCCATAACTATACACAATTTCCCCGAAGGATTGGCTGTAGGTGTTGGATTTGGTGATGATAATGTAAGAAACGGATTAAGCATTGCCCTAGGTATTGGACTTCAAAATATGCCTGAAGGCTTAGCTGTAGCTCTTTCTTTAGTACGTGAAAAATACAATGTCAAAAAGGCATTTATGGTTGCTTTATTAACTGGGTTAGTAGAGCCAATTGGTGGTTTAATGGGACTTGGATTAGTTAGTGTATTTAAGCCTGTACTTCCATTCGTACTGGCTTTTGCAGCTGGTGCAATGTTATTTGTTATTTCTGATGAAATAATACCAGAAACACATAGTAATGGTCATGAAAGGGCAGCTACTTATGGAATTGTCATTGGATTTATTATAATGATGATTTTAGATGTTACCTTGGGATAAAAAAATAGCAGATATATATCTGCTATTTTTTATATTCTTTTGAGAGAAATTCATTTATCATGATATCTAATTCTTGACTTAAATTTACAACTTCATTTTTATCTAAGTCATTCATAACCATATAATTTAGTTCTTCACGCATTTTCTCAATTTTTAATTTTAATTTTTCTTTGTTATCTATTTCTCTCATGTTTATCCACTTCCCTTTCCCCTGGTTCACTAAGTAATTAATCCCCCACTTCTTGCTTTTTTCATCCTCTTTGTAAAGGATTTATACCCATTTTTTAATTCAAACATCACATATTTGCTTTTTTTATCACTCAAGTATTATAACACTTAGATTCCCAAACCATACAAAAATAATTCCAAAATTTTCTACAAAAATCTGCATTTTTCTCCAATCTTGTTATATAATATAGAAGATATAAATAAAGTCAGGAGGTAATGCAATGAGTAAATTGTTAACTAGATTTTTAGATTATGTAAAGTATGAAACTACTTCAGATGAAAATTCTACTTCTGTACCTAGCACGGCTAATCAATATGAATTTGCAAAAATTATAGGAAAGGAACTTGAAGATATTGGTTTATCTGATGTATCTGTAGATAGTAATGGATATGTAATGGCTACTCTACCTTCCAATATTGAAAAACAAGTCCCTACTATAGGATTCATAGCTCACATGGATACTAGTCCAGATATGTCTGGTAAAAATGTAGTACCTAAAATCATTACAAACTATGATGGAAAAGACATAGTATTGAATGTCGAAAAAAACATTATAATGTCGACTAAGGATTTCCCAGATTTAATAAATTATGTAGGAAAAGATTTAATAACTACAGATGGTACAACTCTACTTGGGGCTGACAATAAAGCTGGAATAGCTGAAATAATATCTGCTATGGAATACTTAATTGAAAATCCTAGTATTACACATGGTACTATAAAAATTGGATTTACTCCAGATGAGGAAATAGGTAGAGGTGCTGATTGTTTTGATGTTGAAAAATTTGGAGCGGACTTTGCGTATACTGTAGATGGTGGTCCAGTAGGAGAATTAGAATATGAAAATTTCAACGCTGCATCTGTTAAGGTATCAATTCAAGGCAGAAATGTTCATCCAGGCACAGCAAAAAATATAATGATTAACTCTATTGTAGTTGGTATGGAACTATATTCAATGCTTCCAGTAAATGAAAGACCTGAATATACCGAAGGATACGAAGGATTCTATCTTTTAAATGCTTTTAATGGCTCTGTTGAAAAAACAGAAGTTGAATTTATTATAAGAGATCATTGCATGGAAAAATTTGAAGATAAAAAGGCAACCATGTCTAAGGCAGTAGAATTTTTGAATCACAAATACGGAAATATAATCAATCTAGAGATTACTGATTCCTATTATAATATGAAAGAGAAAATTGAACCTGTTATGTATATCGTAGATATAGCTAAAAAAGCCATGGAAGATCTAGAAATTCAACCTTTAATTAAAGCTATAAGAGGTGGAACTGATGGAGCAAGATTATCATATATGGGATTACCATGTCCTAATATTTTCACAGGTGGTCACAACTACCATGGAAAATTTGAATATATCCCTACCTTTGCCATGGAAAGGTCTGTAGATACAATTTTAAAAATAGTTGAATTAGTTCAAGAAATGTAATAAAAGAAAAAAGGATTCTTCACATTAGTGAGGAATCTTTTTTTCTTTATTCTGCTTTATGGTTAAGTATATATTCTCTTATTTGATTTATAAATTCTTTATTAATTTCCTTGATTATTGGATTATTAACAGAGTCTAATTTTATATCATCAATAGTAGATATGGGCAAGACATTTACAGAAGTTCCAGACATAAATCCACCATCTAATTTATTTAAATCATCTATGTGAATACTTTCTTCTATTATCTTGATATTCAATTTTTCACATACATTAAATATATGCTTTCTAGTAATTCCTATTAATACATCAGAACCATTAGCCGTATATACCTTATCCCCCTTCACAAAAAATATATTTGAGCGACTTCCTTCTGGTATATACCCTGATTTGCTCACAAGTAAAGCTTCAAAGGCATTTTTTTCTTGTAAAGCTTTGGCTACATCCTCTTTAAAGGATGTAAATAGTACCTTAGCGTTTGGATTACTTCTTTCATAATGAAACAAAGTAGTATGAATCCCTTGCTTATAATATTCCTCTGGAGGATAAAAGCTTTCTATATTATAAACTAAAAATACCTTCCCCATATCTTCTATTTCCGTAGATAAAAGCTTAACATTCAAGTTATCAACTTTATTCTTTAGGATAAGACTTCGGATATCTTTGCTAATATCTTCCTTATCTTTGCCTATGTCATATCCTATAATTTCTCCTGAATCATACATTCTTTTTAAATGATCTTCTAGAAAAAGGGGGACCCCCTCTACTGCCCTAATTACCTCATATATTGGTGGTTTTTCAATATGATTGAATATATCTAGATTTGCTGTACTTTCAACCCTTCCGTTTACAATATAATAGTCTCTTATGGCTTCTGGCCTCAATACTATCCCCTCTTTTCTTTTATTTCCCTAACTCTTCAAGATTTTTTATCACAATATCTTTTTTAATTCTTGTTAAAGCAATACTTTTTTCTTCAAATGATTGTCTCATAGCCTCAATTGATAGGTTCGTCTTTTCTAATGCCTTTATTTTTTTATCATCGTCTTCAATCTTCAACCTTGTCTTATTTGTAACTTCTTCTAAGTCTTTTAATTGATCTTTAGCTTCTTTATATTTACCTGCTATTGCCTTTGAATAACTTTTATAAACTACTGCTTTTGTTCTAATTATTTCACTCCATATTTCATCCTTATATACTTCGAGAATTGGAGCTAGATTTGCCATGCTCTGGCTAGTGTAGTCATATATACCCAATATATTTTTTTCTTCTACTGATTTTGTTAAAGTATTTATGCTATCTTTAAATTTCTGAGCACTTTTTGGATTGATACCCTTTTTTATACCTTCTACCTCATATTCATTCCAATTCTTGTGCGTTTCTTCTATAGCTTTATTTAAACTTTCCCATGTAGATAAAAGTTTTTCTTCCTTATCTTTAGGTTTCTCATTCTTATTTCCATGTTCTTCTGTGGAGCTTGCTTTAGCACTTCCATGTTCAGTGCCTGAACCTTGTTCTTGCTTTTGTCCTGAATTTTGCTCAGAGTCAGGTCCCTGAGTTTCTTCCTTTTTTTCTTCTTCTTTTACATCTTTTAATTCCGCTTTTTTTACTTCTTCATCAGTTCCATCTAATATAGATTCTATAGTTTCTGTGGCCTTCATTATCCCCTGTAATGAATCACTTAACTTACCTAGGGATTCTGGAGCCTTATCTTTTTTTTCAAACTTAATTGCTTGATTTTTTCCTATTTTACATCCCGTTAAAATTAATGCCATAATTAATAATAAAGCAACACATTTTATTGATTTCAAAATAATCACCTCTAGATTATTATCTCCAGAGGCAAATTTATTATCAAAGAATAGGAGATAAAAGTCTAGAAATCGATTCTTTTATTTTAACCATCCTACTTCTTTTACCATATTCTTCTAATGTGATTTCCTTACAATATTGTAAATCATTGAGAAATTTATCTGTTAGTTTTAAATTAATTGATTCATCATATAAAAATGCATTTACTTCAAAGTTTAACTTAAAACTTCTAATATCAAGATTTGCCGTACCAACTGAGGATACAAAATCATCCATCAATACTACTTTTGAATGTAAAAAACCTTTTTCGTAAGTATAAAATCTTACTCCTGCATGTAGAAGTTCTCCTATATAGCTCATACTTGCCCAGTACACAAAAAGATGATCTGGTTTATTTGGAAACATAACTCTCACATCAACACCAGATAGACCTGCTAGTTTTAAGGCTTCGAAAATACTATCATCTGGTATGAAATATGGTGTCTCAATAAATACCTTTTCCCTTGCATTTGATATCATCTTTAGATAGCCATCCTTAATGCTTGGCCATTTTGAATCAGGCCCAGATGACACTATTTGTATTCCTGTATTGCCTGTAGTATCTTCATCTGCAAGATAGGTCTGGCACCTAGTTATTTCATTTCCTGTAGCAAATCTCCAGTCCAATAAAAATCTCCACTCTAAGGAAGATATGGCAGATCCTTTAATTTTTAGATGAGTATCTCTCCAATATCCGAACTTTTTGGATAAACCTATATATTCATCACCTATATTGAGACCTCCAACAAAAGCTTCCTTGCCATCAATAATGCAAATTTTTCTATGGTTTCTATAGTTAATTCTGAGGCTAAGTAGTGGTACAAATGGTGGAAAGAATATTCCAACTTCTGCACCTGCTGCCTTTAATTCTAAGATATATCTTCTTGAAAACTTTCTCCCACCCATTCCATCTATTAAAAGCCTTACTTCAAGACCTTCCTTGGCTTTTTTACATAATAAATCTATTACTTTTTTACCAAGATTATCTGATTTGAAAATATAATATTGCATATGAATATAATCCTTGGCCTTATTCATACTGTCAAACAATGCCTCAAATTTATCATTTCCTTCAAAAAATATATCCACAGAATTATCTTGGGTGAAAAAGGCTTCGGAGCTGATTAAGTGCATTTTTATTAAATCTTCATATTCAATATAATTAGGATCTCTATATTTATATTCCTCATTATCAATCTGCTCTTCTTGAACTAAAGCTATATCACGGAAGCAATAATCTTCCTCTTCCTTTGTTTTAAATAATCTTTTCTTACTTAAATCTTGACCCAAAAACAGATAAAGTATAAAACCTATACCCGGCAAGAAAGTCAAGACCATAAGCCATAACCAAGTTGATGTGGGGTTTCTTCTTTCAAAAAATACTAGTAATATGGCTAAAATAATGTTTAGCCATAATATATTACTAATTATCCATCCGTAGATTGAAAATAGAAACTCCATATCATCACCCTAGCTATTAATCATTTTTCTTTGACTTATATCTTTTGTTACTATCAAGTATTTTTTTTCTAATTCTAAAGCTTAATGGTGTTATTTCAATTAGTTCATCATCATCTATAAACTCTAAAGCTTCTTCTAAAGACATATTATTTACTGGAGATAATCTTAAAGCATCATCTGCTCCAGAAGACCTAACATTTGATTGTTGTTTTTTTCTACAAACATTCACATCTATATCTAAGCCCTTAGGATTTGATCCTACTACCATTCCAGTATATACTTGAATACCAGGTCCTATAAATAATATACCCCTTTCTTGAGCAGAATAAAGACCATATGTCGTAGATTCTCCTGTTTCAAATGAAATAATTGATCCCACTTTTCTCTTTGGAATATCACCTTTATATTTCTCATATCCTTCAAATATTGAATTCATTATACCATTACCCTTAGTATCTGTCATGAACTCTTGTCTATATCCTATAAGCCCTCTAGCAGGTATAAGGAATTCAACCCTTGCATATCCACCTTTTGACTCAGACATAGTAATTAGTTCACCTTTTCTTTGGCCTAACTTCTCAATAATTGCACCCATAAATTCATTAGATACATCTATAGTTACCTTTTCAATAGGTTCCAATTTCTTGCCATTTTCCTCTTTAAAAAGTACCTCTGGCTTAGAAACTTGAAATTCATATCCTTCTCTTCTCATGTTTTCAATTAAAACAGATAGGTGAAGTTCACCTCTACCTGATACTTTAAATGCATCTGTAGATTCAGTTTCTTCTACCCTTAAGCCTACATCTGTTTGTAGTTCTTTGAAAAGTCTATTTCTAACTTGTCTAGAAGTTACAAACTTCCCTTCCCTACCTGCAAATGGACTATTGTTAACTGAGAAAGTCATAGCAATTGTTGGTTCAGATATCTTTACAAATGGTAGTGCTTCAATTACGTCAGAATCACATATGGTATCTCCAATATGAATGTTTTCTACACCTGTGATTGCTATGATACTACCAACTGTAGCAGATTCTACTTCCACTCTATTTAGTCCTTCAAATTCAAATACTTTATTAATCTTAACCTTTTCTTTCTTCTCAGGGTTAAGCATGTTTACGATTACAGCATCCTGGTTAGTAGATATTCTACCTCTTTCAATTTTACCAATTCCTATTCTACCAACATATTCATTATAGTCTATAGTTGATATTAGGACTTGAAGTGGTCCTTCTGTGTCTCCTTCTGGTGCTGGAATATTTTCTATTACTGTTTTAAACAGTTCATCCATATCTTCTACATCACTGTCCATATTCACAGATGCAGTTCCTTTCTTTGCTGATGCAAATACGAAAGGACAATCTAAATTCTTTTCATTTGCTCCTAGTTCAATAAATAAATCCAACACTTCATCTATTACTTCATTAGGTCTTGCTTCTGGTCTATCAACTTTATTGATACACACTATAACTGGTAAATCTAATTCAAAAGCTTTTTTTAGTACAAATTTTGTTTGAGGCATTGGTCCCTCAAATGCATCTACTACTAGTACTACACCATTTACCATCTTTAGCACACGCTCTACTTCTCCACCAAAATCAGCATGACCTGGTGTATCTATTATATTAATTTTAACATCCTTATAATATACAGCAGTGTTCTTTGCTAAGATTGTAATTCCTCTTTCCTTCTCTATATCATTGGAATCCATAACTCTATCCTCTACTACTTGGTTAGCTCTAAAAACTCCTGATTGCTTTAATAAACTATCCACTAAAGTGGTTTTACCATGGTCTACGTGGGCAATAATTGCAATGTTTCTAATATCTTCTCTTTTAATATTCATACAACAAATCCTTTCATTTTTCAAATTATTACTTATACATATTCTTATATATATCTTTAACAGAATTCATTTTATCATACTTTCCTTATAAATCAAATTAATATGTTTTATATTTTAGAAAAAACTGGTATAAACCATTTAAAGGTATACCAGTTTTATTTTAAGTATTATCTTCCTAAACTTCTAACATTATCAATTGGTTGACTTTTAATTATCTGTTTTAGTGGTTAATTCTTCAATGAACATCAAAAAAATGCAATGGATACCATCTCCATTGCATCTTATCATCTTTATTTTATTAATTAAATAAATAATTGTAAATCATACTAGCTGCATCTTCTCTTTTTAACTCATTCATTGCTTTGATATTTCCTGTTCCATCTCCAGATATTATATTTAATCCGTAGGCAATACTCATATATCCCTTTAGTCCCTTAGATATATCCTTTCCATCATTAAAGATTTCCTTATATATATCCTCTATTTCAGCTACCTTATCTAGTTTCATTACTTTAATTATATATTTAACTGCTTCTTCCTTCGTTACAACCCTATCTGGATTCTTTTCTGATTCCTTCATATAGCCCATAGAAATCATTTGATTATATATATCATCTTCAGATACTGTATCTGTCCTATATTGATTCATTGATTTCCAAAGCAGGTATATAAAGTCTCTTTGCTTGATTTTTTCCTTTGGTAGGAATGTTTCTTCCTTAAATCCTATTCCATACTCAGCTAATGTCATTATCTTGTCCTTAGCATAGGAATTTTCTATATCATTGTATGATATTTTCTTTGTTTCTTGATATGGCTGACCTGAATAATCTAGCAACTCTCCTGTTAATCCAGAAATTATTACAGGTTTCCCTGGACTTGTTGAATATACTAGCTTTATTTCAGTATTTTCCCCTTCTTGTTTAGTGTAATCATAGATTTTAGTATAAATTAATTCTAGGCCAATTTCATTCCACAACACTTCATATGCCTTATCCTCTGGTATAAGTTTGTCCTTTGGAGGAAGTTC
>CAZIII010000045.1:0-903 GCA_964539425.1 uncultured Tissierellaceae bacterium
TTAGAAGAGGCTTGGGAATGGACTGAGAAATATGGTAGTACAATAAAAAATCAACTTAAAAAATTAGGTGTTTCATGTGACTGGTCAAGGGACAGATTTACTTTAGATGAAGGACTTAGCAAGGCTGTAGAAGAAGTATTTATAAAACTATATGAAAAGGGATTAATCTATCGAGGAGATAGGATAATCAACTGGTGTCCTAGTTGTAGAACAGCTATATCAGATGCAGAGGTTGAGCATGAGGACACAGAAGGTCACATATGGCATATTAGGTATCCGATAAAGGATAGTGATGAATATATAGTTATAGCAACTACTAGACCAGAGACCATGCTAGGAGACTTAGCTATTGCTGTAAATCCTAAGGATGAAAGGTATGCAGAATTAGTAGGTAAGACAGCAATACTTCCTCTAATGAATAAAGAAATATTAATAATTGCTGATGATTATGTTGAGATGGAATTTGGTACTGGTGCAGTTAAAATCACACCGTCTCATGACCCTAACGACTTTGAAGTAGGCGAAAGACATGGATTAGGGCAATTTATTATAATGAATGAAGATGGGACTATTAGCTCCAATGGTGGAATATATCAAGGCTTAGAAAGATATGAAGCTAGAAAGAAAATAGTTGAAGATTTAGTTGCTGGTGGATATTTAGTTGAGATCAAGGAACATCAAAATGCAGTAGGACATTGTGAAAGATGTACTACTGTTGTAGAACCACTAATATCTAAACAGTGGTTTTTAGAGATGGAACCTTTGGCTAAACCAGCCTTAGATGCTTATAGAAATGGTGAAGTAAACTTTATACCAGAGAGATTTGGCAAGGTATATGTCAATTGGTTAGAAAATCTTAGAGATTGGTGCATCTCAAGACAGCTGTGGTGGGGACATAGAATT
>CAZIII010000045.1:913-13037 GCA_964539425.1 uncultured Tissierellaceae bacterium
TGGAAACTTGCGTCAAGATACAGATACTTTAGATACTTGGTTTTCATCAGCTCTATGGCCTTTTTCAACACTTGGATGGCCTGAAAAGACAGAAGACCTTGATTATTTCTTTCCTACTGATGTATTAATCACTGGGTATGATATTATTTTCTTCTGGGTTGTTAGAATGGTGTTTTCAAGTATTGAACAGATGGGAGAGGTTCCATTTAAAGATGTATTCTTAACAGGATTGATTCGTGATTCTCAAGGTAGAAAGATGAGTAAATCATTAGGTAATGGTATTGATCCATTGGAAATAATTGATGAATATGGAGCAGATGCTCTTAGGTTTACCTTAGTTACTGGGAATTCCCCGGGAAATGACATGAGGTTCTATATTGAAAGAGTAGAAGCAAATAGAAACTTTGCAAATAAGTTATGGAATGCCACAAGATTTGTGCTAATGAATCTAGAAGAAGATGTAGCAAAAGAAGAGTTTACTCTAGAAAGCCTAGAGGAGGAAGATAAGTGGATATTATCTAAATTGAATTCTTTAGTAAAAGAAGCAACTGATAATCTAAATAAATATGAGATAGGTTTTGCTGCTGAGAAAATTTATGATTTCATTTGGGATGAATATTGTGACTGGTATATTGAAATGGTTAAATCAAGGCTATATGGAGAGGACAAAGCCAGCAAGGAAACTGCAGAGAAAGTTTTGCTATTTGTTCTAAAGGATATATTAAGACTATTACATCCATTTATGCCGTTTATTACTGAAGAGATTTGGCAGCATCTACCAGGAAATGATACACCACTAATACTAAGTAATTGGCCTATATTTAAAGAAGAATTATTTTTCTCTGAAGCAGAAGAATCTATTGAGTTTATTAAAACTGGAATAAAGGGTATAAGGAATGCTAGAGCAGAAATGAATATTGTGCCTTCTAGAAAATCCAATCAAATATTTGTGACTACTGATAGTAGGGTTAGAGACATTATTAAAAATGGCCAAAGATATTTCAAAAATCTTGCATCTGCTGAAGAAATTGAAATAATGGATTCCAAGGATGGTATTGGAGAAGATAATATTTCGGTAGTATTAGATAAATGTGAAGTATTCTTGCCTTTGAAAGATTTGATTGATTTTGAGAAGGAAATTGAAAGATTGGAAAAAGAGAAATCAAAACTTGAAGGTGAAATAAAGAGAGTAGTGGGAAAACTTTCTAATGAAGGTTTTGTAAAGAAAGCTCCAGAATCAGTGGTAGAAGAGGAAAAAGAAAAACAAAAGAAGTATGAAGAAATGCTTGAAAAGGTAATTGAAAGACTAGAAAGTATAAAATCAAACAGATAAAGTGGGGGACAACATGAAGTATCAAGAGGCTTTAGAATATATAAATGATAAGGATAAATTTGGGTCTAGATTAGGTCTTGATTCTATTGGTAAATTAATGAGCTTACTTGGAGATCCTCAGGATGATTTAAAATATATACATGTAGGTGGAACAAATGGGAAGGGCTCCACCTCTTCCTATTTAGCCCATGGACTTGAGGCTGCAGGGTATAAGGTAGGATTATTTACTTCACCCTATATTGAGAGATTTAATGAAAGGATTCAAATCAATGGTGAAGATATACCTGACGAAAAATTAGGTAAAATAACCAGTTTAATAAAAGAAAAGGCTAATATTATGGTAGGAGAGGGATTGGAACATCCTACTACTTTTGAGATAGTTACAGCCATAGCTTTTGTGTATTTCCAACAGGAAAATGTAGACTATGTAGTATTAGAAGTTGGTTTAGGTGGTAGATTTGATAGTACAAATATCATTAAAAGTCCAATGGCATCTGTTATTACAACAATAGACTATGATCATATTGACGTTTTGGGAGATACATTAGGGAAGATTGCTTATCAGAAAGCGGGCATAATAAAGGAAAATGGTATAGTAGTTTCTTATCCTCAGGAGGCAGATGCACTGAAAGCAATAAAGGATGTAGGAGAAGAAAAACATGCTGAATTTAACCTATGCCCTATGGAAAATATCAAAATAAGAGATTTATCTGATGCTGGTGCTTGTTTTGATTTTCATTATGGAGATTTAGTATTTAAAGATATAAAGATTTCAATGCTTGGTGAATATCAAATTTATAATGCCACTTTAGCTTTGACCACGTTATTGATTTTAAGAAACAAAGGATTACTTCAGATTTCAGATGAACAATTAAGAGAAGGATTATTACAAACTAAATGGCCTGGTAGGCTGGAAGTGGTGAGAAAAAACCCTACTTTCTTAATAGATGGTGCCCACAATGTACAGGGTGCTTCTCAGCTTAAAAAAGCTATTAGTCTATTTAAGTACAAAAAGTTGATTTTAGGTCTTGGAATATTAAAAGATAAGGATTCTTCCCATATGGTAGAACTGTTAGCACCTTTGGCCGATAAAATAGTTGTTACAGAGGTTAATATGCCTAGAAAATTAGCTGCAGAAGATTTAGGTAAAGAAATATCTAAGTATAATGAAAATGTTTTTATAGAAAAAGATATTAAAAAGGCAATAGAGAAGACCCTAGAATTGGCTGATGAAGATGACATGATAGTATTTGGGGGTTCACTATATTTAATAGGTGAAGTAAGGACTTTACTAAAACAACTATAGATTTTTAAAGAAATGCTAAAGTAGTAGGTCTCCTTTAAAGGAAACTATTACTTTAGCATTTTCCATTTCACCAATGTATCCTTTCCTGCATAAATTACTATATACAGGGAGGTGATATATTGGCTTATAAAAGTGTATTGGTAGCTAATACGGGGGAGGATAGTTTAACTTTAGTTAGTTTAACTGACCCTTGTGATGTTAAAACTATTTTCTTATCTAAACTGATAGAGGATGAAGAAGACGGTTCAACTCAAGAAAACAACCAATTAGGTCCATTTGATTTAATCTTAAGTGAAGAAGGATGGATTTATATCGCAAATTCTTATGACAATTCTATTATGAAAATAGACTTAGAAAATATTAAATTATTAGGGTTCATAAAGGTAGGTAGAAATCCAACTTGTATAAAATGCTTTAAGGGTAAGATTTATGTAGTAAATAGTGATTCTAACTCAATTTCAATTATTGATGAAAAAACATTTTCACTAATTGAAGATATTTCAATGGGAGAGAGACCAACTGATATTATAATAGATGAAGAAGGGTTAAAGGCTTTTGTTGCAAATGGTAATTGTTATACGGTGAATGTTTTAGATCTAGTTACTGAAAAAGTCACAGCCATAACTTTAAGTAAGCAACCTATAAAGATTGAAATAGAAGGAAAGCGATTGTTCATTTTATCATATATCAATAATGGTATAACTAATTATAGCAATTTATGTGAAATGGAATTAAATGATTTCAAAACCGTAATGAGTGTTGACTTAAAGGGGATATTCTCCAACTTCATAAAGATTAAAGAAAAAAATATATTTTATCTTTCAAATGTGGAGGATGGATATGTCTATAAGATAGCAGGAGATGAAGAAATTAATATTTCAAAAATTTACTTAGGCAAGATGCCAAGTAATATTAAATGGGATGGGAAGGAAAAGCTATATATAGCTGATATATTAAATGATATATTAACTATAATTGATGAATCCAACAATCAAATAATAAATAAAATTAGAGTAGGACATGAACCTA
Source organism: uncultured Tissierellaceae bacterium (assembly GCA_964539425.1). Taxonomy (GTDB): domain Bacteria; phylum Bacillota; class Clostridia; order Tissierellales; family Tissierellaceae; genus JAVKTS01. The sequence continues at coordinate 4,582 of CAZIII010000045.1, forward strand.
ATGGGATTCTCCTACTCTAAAGGGGTTGTTTTTTCATTTGTTAGAAGGTTAACTATATTTTGATATATAGATTCAGTATTTTCTTTCCATCTCTCACATATTAAATCAACTTGCTTTTTAGTAGCTACATCAAGGTATAGGCTAAACAAAGTTTCATCATTTTCTACTAATTTCAAGTTTACAACAAATTGATTGTTATCTTTTTCAAAAAACTCGGTGACTACTTGAGCATTAGCCTTGGCTTTTTTTATTATTTCTTTAAACTCAACGTTTAACTCATGTTTAATTCTACTAGGGATTCTTTCCTCAAAATAGGATAGTGCTATTTCTCCCTTTTCTAATATGAGATACACGTCTCGAGTAGCTTCTTTGGATGTTTCAATAAAATTAGACTCTATAAGTTCTGATAGATATTGTTGAACTAAAAAGTAATTCATATAATTTTTTTCTAATACAAATTCAGTAATTTCACTATTGGTGAAGGATGTATTAGAATGCTTTATTAGATATAATAAGAGCAATTTGCTCTGAGCCAATTCTTCAGTGTTCTCAATAAACATAAATCTACACCTCTTTTCATGTATTGTATCCTTACATTATATCACAATAAATAAAGAAGTGGAATTCCACTTCTTTATTTTACATAAATTTCGTTTAAATTATTTTCCAGCTAATTGATTTTGAGCTGATTCGACTAACTTCTTAACCATATATCCACCAACATAGCCATTTTGTCTAGAAGTTAAATTACCTTTATCCATACTGTTATAATTTGTCATTCCAAGTTCATTAGCGATTTCTAATTTCATTTGGTTTAAGGCTGCTCTAGCTTCTGGAACTACTACTCTGTTACTACCACTATTATTAGCCATTTTACAAACCTCCTTTTTCAACAACTTCTTTGTTGTTGTAAGATTAATATAACCTTTTAGAAAATAAATATCCTGGTAATTTTTTATAATATGTATATTAATAACCAATGTTGATTATAATCATAAATTGAATTTCTTTTACGATATTTTTAAGGTATAATTAATTATACATTAAAAATAAACTAGACAGAGGATGAAAAAAATGAAATTAATGAAAAAATGTATTTTTATTTTAATTTGTGTTTTATCACTTATTTTTGTAGGTTGTTCAAACGATATTCCAAAGGATGATCTTATAGTGAATACCCCTATTGATCCAATAGTTGAGGATATAAATGAACCTATTGAAGAAGTGGAGGAAAAAGATCCAAAGGAATTAATTGACTTAAATTTAAAGCCTAATGAAGCAGGAGAAGTGATGATTTTAATGTATCACAATATTGGAGAAGAGGAAGCAGAATGGACAAGAACACCAGAAAATTTTAAAAAGGACTTATTGATGCTTTATGAAAATGGATATAGACCCATTAGCCTAAGGGATTATGTAAATAATAGTATTGATCTTGAGCAAGGGTTAACTCCTGTGGTGATAACATTTGATGATGGGAATGAGAATAATTTTAGAATGATAAAGAATCACCAAGGGGAGGATATAATAGATCCTAATTCAGCTATTGGTATTTTAGAAGATTTTAAAAAGGAATATCCGGATTTTAAATCAACTGCAACCTTTTTTGTATTTGGGACTAATGCATTTAGACAGCCTGAATTCTTAGAATATAAATTAAATTATTTAATTGAAAATGGATATGATGTTGGAAATCATACAATCGATCATAGAGGTATGAAGAAAATGGATAGTGTGGAAGGTATACAAGAGGTTATCGGAAAGCAGGTAGAAGCTATAAACAAAATATTACCTGAATACAATGTAAATACATATGCATTGTGCTATGGAGAAAGGCCAAAGGATAAATCCCTAGAGGAATATTTGCATAAGGGAAGCTATGATGGTATTAGTTATGAAAACATAGCAATATTAAATGTAGGGTGGAATCCAGCTCAGTCACCTATATCTAATAAATTTAACCCTCTATCCTTACCTAGGATTAGAGCATCTGAGACAAAGGTAGATAATGTAGGAATCTATAATTGGTTAGAGTATTTTAATAATAACCCAGGGAAGAGATATATATCTGATGGAGTAAAGGATGTAATTACTCTTCCATCGGATTTAGAGGAAACCATAGACTTGGAAAGATTGAATGAGAAAGAGCTATATCTGTACAGTAAATAAAAAATATAATAATAGAATTAAAATAGATCCTTTGATGAATTAGGTAAGGTTGATTTGCAAATCATACTGAGACCAACGAAGGATCTGTTTTTTTATTTATTTACTTAATCAACAATTATTTCTCCTGGAATATAAGTATAATTTCCGAATAATTATATTACATAAGGGAGGAGATGTAAGATGAGAAATCAATATTACAAGAATAATATTACCATTAGATTATTATTAGTCTTATGTGTGGCTTTGGTTGCTTTAGTATATATTTCTGTTAAGACTACAAAAAATATTGTAGCTGTATTTGCACCTACCAAAGAATTGCCGATTTATAGTGTGGAAATAGATGACAAGAGAATTGCTCTTAGTTTTGATGCTGCTTGGGGAGATGAATATACCAAAGATATATTGGACACACTAGACAAATACAATATTAAGAGCACATTTTTTTTGGTTGGATTTTGGGTAGATAAATTCCCGGATAATGTGAAAGAAATAGTTGAAAGAGGGCATGAAATTGGTAATCATTCCACGACACATCCTAATATGAGTCAACTAAGTAAAGAAAAAATCATTGAAGAGATTAATACTACAGGGGATAAAATCGAAAAACTCACAGGGAAAAAACCTATTTTGTTTAGGCCACCATTTGGAGATTATAACGATTTGCTAATTCAAACACTTAAGGATAACGGATATTTTACAATACAGTGGGATATTGACTCCTTAGATTGGAAGGAACTAGGAGTTGAATCAGTAGTTGACAGGGTAACTAGAAATGTGAGGAATGGGTCTATAGTCTTGTTTCATAACAATGCAAAGTATATTAAAGAATACTTGCCTATAGTGATAGAAAGGCTACAAGCAAGTGGTTATGAAATTGTTCCAATTTCAGAACTAATATATAAAGAGAACTATATGATGGATAATAGTGGGAGACAGATATTGATCAAATAGACATGATTAGAGGAGATAATGTGAAGCGACAAAGGATAATAACCATAGGAATAGTAGAAGAGTCAATAGAAAGAATGACTTTTAAATTATTGAAGGAAATACTCACTTTATACAATTATAATATCTATTATGAAAATAAAAATGGAAACATTGCAATATTAACTAAAGAAAATTCTAGTATTATTCTAATGGACATAGGATCAAATATATTTAATTCCATAGGAGACATTGGCATTGAATACAATATAATAATCCATACCTTTTTAGATCCAAAGGATTATGAAAATGAAAAGTTAAAGAGAACATTCAAATCTTCAAAACATATTATAGTTAATTGTGATGAATGCAATTGGACTTCTCTTTTAGATGATAATATTAAGTCCTTGGTCATAACTTATGGATTTAATAACAAAGCTACAATCAACCCTTCTAGTTATAATATTCACGATTTAATTGAAGCCAATATATGCCTACAGAGGGAAATTAGGACAATTGATAATAATACTATTGAGCCTTTTGAATTACCAATTAAAATAAACTCTCAAAAGAAAGCGGATATTTACTCGGTTTTGGGAGTAATTGCAACTGTGTCATTATTAGGAATAGATTTATTTTCTATGAACCATTTTATTTTATTTAATTCAAATAAGCAATAAAAAAAGGTGTCAACAAAAATATTTTCAATAATTTGTTAAATATTTTTCAAAAAAAGAAGGAGTTTTAAAACTTTTGTCTAATAATAGATATATACCAATGAAAAATCTATATCTATTATTTTTGTTTTTTTGTTATATTATTTTTTAAGATGAATATATTAGATAGAGATTAGAATACATAGGAATAGAGGAGGATAATGAAAATGACTGATAAGATTATGGAGACAAATGCTGTAAAATTGGTTGGTAAAATAGCTAGGGAGAAGGTTTTTAGCCACGAAATGTATGGGGAAGGATTTTATACAATAGATTTAGAAGTCCCTAGGCTAAGCGATTCTATAGATTTACTACCAATAACTGTTTCAGAAAGAATTATAGTTGATTTGGACTTGTCTGTAGGGAAATATGTTATAATTGAAGGACAACTTAGATCATATAATAGGTATATTGAAAACAGCAATAAATTAGTACTAACTATATTCGCCAAGGAAGTATACATACCGAATGAAGAAGAATTAATAGAAGTTTTAAGAAAACCAAATGAAATCTATTTGGATGGGTATATATGCAAGAAACCAATATATAGAACAACTCCTTTTGGTAGAGAAATAACAGATATATTGATAGCTGTAAATAGGGCCTACAATAAATCAGACTACATACCATGTATTTCTTGGGGAAGGAATGCTAGGTTCTGTGAGAAGATGCTTATAGGTGATCATATTAAGCTATGGGGCAGAATTCAAAGTAGAGAATATCAAAAGAAACATCACACAGGGGAAGTGGATACTAGAATTGCTTTTGAGGTATCAGTTTCTAAGCTTGAATACGTTGAAAACGATAATAATAGGTTGGAATTATACGAACTGGAAGGATAAGATAATTTATGGATACAAAATGGATAATTAGTGTTATAATAGTGATTATATTAATTAGTCTTCAATATACGTTAAATCTTATATTGAGGGAACTTAGAGAAATAAGAAGAATATTAATAAAGAATCCAAATGATATTAACTTAAGATGAAAGGAGAGAATGAGCTTGGAAAGTAGCAAAAAAGAAAGAACCCTATATAGCAGAGAAGATATAAATACTAGGGTTAAGGAGTTAGGAGAAATAATTAGTGAACAGTATAAAGGCAAGAATCTTTTAGTAGTATCTTTATTAAGAGGAAGTTTTATTTTTGCATCGGATTTAGTAAGAGAAATATCTATTCCTGTTGAGATTGACTTTATGACTACTGCTAGCTATGGTCATGATGAAATTTCTTCTGGAAATGTGGAAATAGTACATGATATTAGAACGCCAGTAGATGGTAAGGAAATTTTAATTGTAGATGATATTATGGATTCTGGTTATACTTTGAAAAAAGTTAGAGATTTATTAGAATCAAAAAATCCAAACTCTGTCAAAATTTGTGTTATGCTAGACAAACCTAGCAGAAGAAAAGTTGATATACAACCTGATTATGTAGGATTTAGCATTCCGGATGTTTTTATTGTGGGTTATGGTCTTAATTACGGAGACTATTACAGGAATATTCCTTATATTTTTACATTTGATTAAAACTGCACCTACAGAGAATTCTCTGTAGGTGTATTTGTACTCCAAATTAAATCTTATAGGAGGGGTGTCTAGTGGAGGAGTTAAAAAGGCCTTATATTTTTGAAGCAAATCTATTTTATTTATTAATTGGGATTGCTTTGTTTTTACTTGGGTCTTTAGTTCAAAGCAGAGAGATATATTCTGGGTTACTGATCACAGAATATATAATAATTTTACTACCTAATTTGATGTATATTAAGTTAAGGGGCTTATCAATAAAGGAAACATTGAGACTTAATAAAATTAGCTTTAAACAAACTTGGTATATCCTATTGATATCTATTTTTTCTTATCCAGTAGCAATATTTCTAAACACCTTAGTGTTGACCATTCTTAGTTTCTTTGGGGAGACTATTCCAAGTGCTGTGCCTATTCCAGATAATCCAGCAATGTATTTTTTTGCCTTGTTTGTAATAGCTTTAGCACCAGGGATTTGTGAGGAAGTAATGTTTAGGGGTACAATAATGCATGCTTATGGAAGCATTGGAAAAAAGAAAGCGATTATTTATTCTGCATTATTATTTGGGCTTTTTCATTTAAATTTACAAAACTTTATTGGGCCAACTTTTTTAGGTATAATATTTGGTATAACTGTATATAAGACAAATTCTATTTTCTCTTCAATGCTTGGACATGTATTGAATAATGGAATTGCCATGACGATTGGATATTTTGCATTAAGAGCACAAGATACAATTGAAGAGGTTCCAGCTTACGAGATATCTTATCAATTACAATTGTTGATAGCTTTAGCTATGTTTAGCGTTTTAGCCTTATTATCTTTGTTTATTTTAATTAAGCTAATTAAAAAATTACCTAAAGGGGAAAATATCCAGGAAGAAGAATCTAATTTTGAGGATGTTAAATTTACTCATTATCTTCCTTTACTTGGGATTGTAATTCTATTTGTTATAATTAATATTAATTATTTGTTTATTTAAGAATAATTAAAGGGGTCCTTCCTAATAATAAGATTGGGAGGGATCACATATGTCAAAGAAGAAAGTTAAAGAGGAAACATTAGGAGACAAATTAAAGCTTGAAATAGCCGAGGAATTGGGTTTAACTGACAAGATTAAAAAAGTGGGTTGGGCTGGATTAACTGCGAAGGAGTCGGGCAGAATTGGCGGTTTGATTACTGTGAGAAAAAAGCAAATGAAGGCAAAAAAAGAGTAATTGCATAAAGGGGGAGAGCATTATAGACACATACAATAAATTTGCTGGTATTTATGATAAATTGATGATGGATTTCGACTATGAAAATTGGTTTAATTATATAGAGGAAATATTTAAAAGATATGATAAAGACCCTAAGAGAGTACTTGAAATGGCATGTGGAACGGGAAATCTTTCTTATTACCTAGCCAAGAATAGATATAATTTAACGTGTTTCGATTTATCATCAGACATGCTATCTAGGGCATATGAAAAACTAAGAAGGTTTAAAAATGTGAAAATAATTGAACAAGATATGATTGATTTCAACTTGAACCAAAGATTTGACTCCGTTATTGCCATATGTGATAGTATTAATTATATTACTGAAAAAGAAGATTTGCTTGAAACTTTTAAAAATGTATGGAAACATTTAGAAGAAGATGGTATATTTATATTTGATATTAATTCATATTTCAAATTAAAACATATTATCGGAAATAATACTTTTATAGAAGATCAAGAGAATATATTCTATACATGGCAAAATTACTATGATGATGATAGGGATGTTTGTGAATTTTATCTAACTTTTTTCTTAAGTGAAGAAGGGGAAAGTTTCCAGAGGTTTGATGAGGAACACGAAGAAAGAGCTTATAAGATTGAAGAAATATTAGATCTACTAAAAGAGGCAGGATTTAAAGATATAAATTATTATGAAGCCTTTAGTTTTGAAAAACCAATGGACAAAACAGAGAGGATAAATTTTGTTGCAATAAAATGATTGAAAATTACTTGGAGGATTATGATGAAAGATTATTTAATAAGAGGTATAGACAAATCAGGAAGTATACGAATATTTGTAGCTACAACTACTAATATGGTTGAAGATGCAAGAATTGCTCATAATACATCACCAACAGCTACTGCAGCCTTCGGAAGGTCTCTAACAGCTGCTACAATGATGGGATTTATGATGAAGAATGAACAAGATAGGTTTACTTTTAAAATAGCAGGTGGTGGGCCATTAGGGACTATTATGATAGTTGCAAGAAACAATGGGCAGGTTAAGGGCTATGTGGACAATCCTTATGCTGATGTACCTAGTAGAGCAGATGGGAAACTGGATGTTGGTAGTCTTGTTGGTTCAAATGGCGCTATGACCATTACTATGGATTTGGGACTTAAGGAACCTTATGTTGGTCAATCAAATCTAGTATCAGGAGAGATAGCTGAAGATTTAGCAGCATATTATATGTATTCTGAACAACAACCATCGGCTGTAGGTCTTGGTGTATTAATAGATACTGATATTTCCGTTAAAGCTGCAGGTGGATATATTATTCAATTATTGCCTGGAGTATCAGATGAAGATATTACTAAAATAGAAACAGCATTATCAAAAATTGAACCTGTGTCCACATTGATTGACAGAGGATTATCACCAGAAGATATTATGCATGAGTTGTTGGAAGGATTTGAAATGGAAATACTAGATAAAATTGAAGTTAAATATATATGTGACTGTTCTAGAGATAGAATAGAAGGTGTACTACTAAGTATAGGAAAGAAAGAAATTGAAGATATGATAGAAGAAGATGGAGAGGCAGAAGTGGTTTGCCATTTTTGCAACACAAAATATCATTTTTCTGAAGAGGATTTAGAAAAACTAATAATTAATTAACAAAAGTAGTTGACAATTATTTGAATTTGTTATATACTAAATATTGTTCTGTTCCGCTCAATAGCTTAGTCTATGGGGCGTACATATACAATGCCCGGATAGCTCAGTCGGTAGAGCAGCAGACTGAAAATCTGCGTGTCGCTGGTTCGATTCCGGCTTCGGGCACCATTTAAAGTTTTGATGCGGAAGTGGCTCAGTGGTAGAGCATCGCCTTGCCAAGGCGAGGGTCGCGAGT
>CAZIII010000046.1:0-12849 GCA_964539425.1 uncultured Tissierellaceae bacterium
AAGCTCCTGAAGTATGTCCTGTATGTAAATTTGCTCAAAGCTATTTTGAGGTAAGAAAAGAAAACTATTAAATTTTATTGTGGAGGCAAAGGACATGCCTGATTTTGGACAAGCATTTTTCGGACTAAAGAATATCATAAGATTAGTGACAAGGAATTAATTAGATCAATACGATTTATGATTACTTAAAGAACTTGACCCTGAAGGTTAAATGCAATAAGGCGCCTACATTGTGATTCTATAGTGCGCCTTGTTGTAATTAATAAAGAGAAAGCCATAACATAAGCTTTAAATCGTTTTAGGATGATATGAATACTAGGTAGATAAAGAGGATTTAATCTAATTCTCATTAGGGATTGAATCTGACAAGTTAATAATTGATCTAGTTCATCCATATTCTCACAATTTATATTAGGTAACTTTTCAAATAGATAATTTAAATAATAGAATGGAGTTAATCCATTAGCTTTTGCCGTAGTTTTGTGCTTGTCACCAGTTTAATGGGTATAAGTTATTACATATAGAATTATATAGAAAAATTCAATGACAGAATCGGAGTCAAAATAAGGAGGAAAAATAATTGATTCATTAAATGCAGCATTAACAGGTGATTCAGCCCGTGCTTTATTATCTAAAGAGGTGTTAAAAAAGATTATAGAGTATAGTCCAGAAGTTATAGCAATACAGGAAACAAAACTGCCAAGTAATGGTCCTACTAAAAAGCATATAGAGATTTTGAATGATAGGTTTCCCGAATATGAAATAGTTTGGAATAGTTCAGTTGAACCAGCACGTAAGGGTTATGCTGGAACCATGTTTTTATATAAGAATAATCTGACACCCAAAGTTACCTATCCAGAAATTAGTGCCCCAAGCACTATGGATGCTGAGGGTCGTATTATAACATTAGAGTTTGATGATTTCTACTTAACACAAGTTTACACACCAAATGCGGGAGACGCTTTGAATCGTTTAGAAGAACGTCAAATTTGGGATATAAAATATGCCGATTATTTAGCAGGTCTTGATAAGGAAAAGCCTGTCATTGCAACAGGAGATTTTAATGTGGCTCATAATGAAATAGATTTAGCCAATCCTGCAAACAATCGTCGGTCAGCTGGGTTTACTGATGAAGAGCGTGAAGGTTTTACAAATCTTTTATCAAAAGGATTTACAGATACCTTTCGATATATTCATGGTGATGTGACAGGTGTTTACTCTTGGTGGGCTCAACGTGTTAAAACTAGCAAAATCAACAATTCAGGCTGGAGAATTGATTACTGGCTAGTGAGCAATAGAATTGCAGATAAGGTAATAAAATCTGAAATGGTCGATTCGGGTCAAAGACAAGACCATACCCCATTGTTGCTTGAAATAGTTTTGTAGTATAGATGATATTTGATTTAAGCCAATGATTCTAGGATTTATTGTAGATACTCTAGTAGTTCTTGTGTCCATAGGTATTCGGAAAGCAACATGAAGGTTTTAGGATAATGTATGATTTATCCTAAGGCAATCTATCCTTGATTCTATCCAATAATGCTGCCATCTGTGCTCGTGTAATTTTTTCTTTTGGTCGAAAGCTTCCATCTTCATATCCTTTAAATATATTTTCCTTTGTTGTTGAAATTATATGTGGATAAGACCAACTTGAGGAATCTACATCCCTAAAGGGGTTTTTCATCATTGGAGGGGGAGAAAGATTTAATAATCTAGCTAATAATGTGGCAGTTTCTTCCCTTGTTAATGAATCATCAGGTAAAAATCTCTGATTTCCGGGTCCCATCATCAATCCATGCTGTACTGCGATTTCTATATTTTTCTTTGCCCAATGATTATTTGGGATATCCTTGAAATAAGGTATACTGGAATAATTGGTCTTCAACCCTAAAGCACGAACTAAAAGTGAAGCTGCTTCCGCTCTAGTCAAAGGTCTGTTAGGTTCAAAATAAAAATCTTTTGTACCAATCATCCATCCCTTTTCACTTATGGAGAGTATTGGAGCCTTAGCCCACCCTTCTTCAACATCAATAAAGACTTTGTTACTACTAAACCATTGATTATACACATCCCAAATATCTTGCGTAGCCTGATGAAGACTCCAACTACCAGCACCTTTTAAATTGTATTTTTCAATTAAGCTTAGCTTATTTAAGATAGATTCCTCATTCTCAAACCATATTGTATATTTTCCTTTAGGCATATCTCTTTCGTATCCTGTGATATTGATACTGGCTTTTGGAGATTTTAGATAATTGTCAAAGGTTATACTACCCTTATATTTTTTTACTAATTCATCAATTCTAACTAAACTAGTACCTTTTCCTTTAATACTTCCATCATCTTTCCAATATCTTCCATAGAAAGGGAGACCTAATACAATTTTTGAGGAAGGAGCATACTTCAGGGCATACTTAATAGAGTTTTTCACAAACCCTATACTGGCCACTGGTCCTGGACCACCAGTATCATAGTGTTCATCATAAGACATAATCATTAGATAATCAACATATTGACTTAATTTTGAATAGTCAAATGAACCATACCAACCTCCTACATATCCATGAGGGTTAGCAGCAACAGCTACAGATACTTCTTTTTCTTTAGGAAGGGACTCTCTTAATTCTTTAATAAATAATGTAAAGTCATCTCTATCTTCTTCAGTTAAATTCTCAATATCAACATTTATTCCATCAAGATTATACTTATTAATAACATCAAGGATTTCTTTTATTAGAATATCCTTATTTTTAAGAGCAGCTCTTCCCACATCACGATCCCAGTGATTGCTAAGGAAGGGAACTACATTAAAGCCTTTATTTTGCATTTCTTTTACTGTATAAGGATTAAACAATTCAGTTATTTTCAAATGCCCATCGGATGTTAAATCAAAATAAGTAGGGGAAACTACATCCAAAATTTCCCCTGTATTGTTTAAGGTTTTAATAATGTCATTTCCACTCTCAAAATAAGCATAGGTCATGTTAAAGACGGGTTTTGTTTTTGGGGTTAATCCCTCTGTAAACCCTGTAGATCCTTGTAAAGTAATAGTAGCGATTACCATTGTGCCTACCATCAATTTAATAGTGTTAAATTTTATTTCAGGAAAATTATTTTTGATAAAATCTATTACTAACTTATCTAGATTAAGAACTTGATCTTCTTGTTTACTTGCAAATTCATCAGCAAACTCAGTTAGGCTTAAGTTTAAATACAAGATAAGAGTGTTACCGTGACTATCTTCTTTTATTCTATAACTTTTTATGAATTCCATCATATCCCTCCATTCCCCTTAGTATTCCCATAAACTAAAATTAAATTAAAGAAAAATATTGACATGAAATATGATATAATTATATTAAATAGTTAAATGCAAAGATGTATATAATATTTTAGATTTGACTGTAAGCTATAAAGGAGGAGATAAGGTATGGAAAGAAAAATTAGAAAACAGGTCACAGGCTTTAGGACAAAAGATGGTGCTGGCGTGAACTTAGTTAGGGTTTTGGGACATGAAACCATTGAGGAATATGATCCAATATTGATGCTTGATTCCTTTGATAGCGTAAACCCGGAGGAATATACAGCAGGATTTCCAATGCATCCTCATAGAGGTATAGAAACAATCAGTTATGTATATCGAGGGCAAATGACTCACAAGGATAGTTTAGGAAATGAAGATACTATTGTAGATGGAGAAGTGCAATGGATGACTGCAGGCTCAGGTATTTTGCATGAAGAAAAGCTACCGGCATCAGAAAGATTGCTAGGAGTACAACTATGGTTGAATCTACCAGCTAAGGATAAAATGGTTCCACCAGCCTATAATAGCATTAAAAATTCTCAAATTGAAGAGATTGCTTTGGACAATGGAATGTTAAGGCTTCTTGCAGGTAAGTTCAGAGATAAAGAAGGATTTATCAGTAAATATTTACCATTAGATTATTATGATATTCATCTTGATGCAAATGCTTCAATATCTATAGATACGGAAGAAGACCGCTCTATTATGGTATTTACATTATTAGGGGATGCATATGTTGGTGGAGAACTGGTAAAAGAAAAAACAGCTGTTAAATTGACACAAGGAAAATATGTTGAAATAAAGGCCACAGATAAAAACTCCCAAATATTATTCCTTAGTAGTAAAAAACTTGGAGAGCCTGTATCTTGGGGTGGACCAATAGTAATGAATACAAAAGAAGAATTAAATAAAGCTTTTGATGACTTAAGAAATGGGACTTTTTTACAAAAGGGGATAACTTACTAAAATAAAGATAATACTATATACAAGCAGAATATAAATTCTACTAGACCTAGGTTTTACAATTTAAATATATTAATTGTAAATTTGACCTAGGTCATTTTTTTTGCAACTACTCCATGTTACTATGTAAATACAATAATAAAAACAAACAATAAAAAGAAGGAGAGGAATATATTATGACAAATTTTAATGAGGAAAATAAAGGAGTCTTTAAGAAATTAAAATTATTTGTACCAGTGGTAGAACGTGTCCATGGGGAAACACATCCAGAATTTCACGATGTACGAAAATTATTTGATGAAATTAATTCAAAAACTAAGGAAGCTGGATCAAAAAAACCAGAATTAGATAATGAATTCCAACAATTACGTGAAGTAACAAACAACTATACTGTGCCAAGTGATGTATGTGAAAGCTATGAAGCTGTATACAATATGCTGGCTGAATTAGATGAGTCATATAAATCTTAAGTAGATATTCCCTACTCCTCATGAGTAAAATATTCAAAACTTATAAGGAGTAGCGGAAGTAAAAATAAACTGTTCTAAATAGAAAATAAGAAGTAAAAAGGGAGTGGAGTAATGCAACGATATATTTTAGGTAATAAAAATAAAATTACATTAATAAGTGGTATATTGATTGCAGTTGCCTTTATTAATAAGTGGACAATTGACAATATGGATATCTTTATTTGGTCATTGATTATTGCGTCTATCTTAGGTGCAGCGCCTATTGTTATCCAAGCATATCAGGCTTTAAGAATAAAAGTAGTAAGTATTGATGTTTTAGTTACAATAGCAGTTATTGGTGCTTTTATAATTCAGAACTATGAAGAATCAGCAATTGTTACATTTCTTTTCTTATTCGGTGCCTTTTTAGAGCTACGTACTTTAAATAAAACCCGTTCAGCTATTAAAGAATTAATAGAAATGGCTCCGGATAGTGCATTAAAACTAATGGAAGATGGAGAGTTTGAAGAAGTTGAAGTAGATGAAGTTGATGTAGGTGATATTCTACTTGTTAAAACTGGTGCAAAGGTTCCTGTTGATGGTACAGTTTTAACTGGAGAAGGTAGCATCAATGAGGCGAGTATTACAGGAGAATCTATCCCTGTTGGAAAGGAAAAAGATTCAAATGTCTTTGCAGGCACAATTTTAGACAATGGTACTTTACAAATTGTTGCTGATAGAGTAGGGGAAGACACAACATTTGGTAAAATAATTGAGCTAGTAGAGGAAGCACAAGACTCAAAATCAGAAGCAGAACGTTTCATTGACCGCTTCTCAAAATACTATACACCAGCAGTGCTTGTTTTAGCTTTCATAATATGGTTATTCTCGCGTGATATTGAATTAGCAATTACAATTTTAGTTCTTGGATGTCCAGGTGCTTTGGTTATTGGGGTACCAGTATCCAATGTTGCTGGTATAGGAAATGGAGCACGGAATGGAGTATTATTAAAAGGCAGTGAAGTTATTGGTGATTTCAGTAGATTAGATACAATGGTATTCGATAAAACTGGAACATTAACTGCAGGGAACCCATCAGTTGCAGAAAAAAAATATTATGGAGATAATATTGATGAAGCATTAGGATATCTTGCAAGCGTTGAACGTGAATCAGATCACCCTTTAGCAAAGGCAGTATTAGAGGAAATAGGCGAAACAACATTCTCACAAGTTGAAAATACAGAAGTTGTAAAAGGTGGAGGAATTGTATCTAGTGTCAATGGGCACAGGATAGCTGTTGGTAATGTTGCTTTAATGGAAAGAGAAAATGTAGAACTTAATGAAAAAGCGAAAGCTGATGTAGCTAGATTTGAAAAGAATGGAAACTCACTTGTAATAACTTCAGTTGATGGAGAATTGAAGGTTTTAATGGGAGTTAAAGACCAAATTCGTCCAGGTGTTAAAGAAGACCTACAAAAACTAAGAAAATTAGGAGTAAAGAACCTTGTTATGCTTTCGGGAGACAATCAAGGAACTGTAGATGTGGTAAGTCGTGAACTAGGCTTAACTGAAGCTCATGGAAATATGTTACCTGAAGATAAATCCGCATATATTAAAGAATTAATTGAAGAAGAGGGGCAAATAGTTGCTTTTGTTGGAGATGGTGTAAATGATAGTCCTTCACTAGCTCTGGCAAATATTGGTATAGCTATGGGAAGTGGTACAGATGTAGCCATCGAAACATCTGATGTTGTATTAATGAATTCAGATTTTAGTAGGTTACCACATGCTCTAGGATTGACAAAAGCTACTGCAAGAAATATGAAGCAAAATATATTTATTGCTTTAGGCGTTGTATTTGTCTTGCTAGCTGGAGTATTATTCAGTGAATGGGTGAGTATGTCAATAGGTATGTTAGTACACGAAGCCAGTATCTTAGTTGTTATCTTAAACGGTATGAGATTATTGCGTTATAAACTAAGATAATATGATAAAAGCAAAAAAATTGACCTAAATCAAAGTTTTTTCCTGAAAATAGAGTATAATTAGAATATAAGAGATAGAATAAAAGTAAATCAATCATAAAAAATAATGAGAGGGGATTATAATATGAAATCAGCAACAATACAATTAGAAACTTTAACATGTCCTTCATGTATGCTAAAGATAGAAGGTGCACTTAAGGGTTTAAGCGGTATAGATCAAGATACAGTAAAAGTATCATTTAACTCAAGCAAAGCAAAAGTAGATTTTGATGAGGAAAAAGTTTCAATAGATGAAATCGAAGGTTCAATTAGTAAACTTGGCTACGAAGTTATAAAATCCAAAGTAAAATAAATAAGAAATTCTTTTAAGTTCATAAGAAATATATTTGTTCAAAAAACCCTTGATATCCGCTAATGGAAATATATCGAGGGTTTTTATATTGGCATAAAAGACAATAATCTCAATTGAAGTAAAATGGCAACAATTGCAAGATAACTTGCAAAAAATATATTAATCGGTTATAATAATTTATAGCAGAAATGCAATCAAAAAACCTAAGTAAAATAGTTGCTTTTTACAACAACCCTTTTAGCTTAGGTTTTAATTTTTGTCAATAAAAGGAGGAAGTTATGGAAAAGAAGAAAAAATCTACTAAACGTGGATTATTTAATAGGATGCTTGATATGGTAGAAAAAGTAGGGAATAAACTACCACATCCTGTAACTCTATTTGTTTTATTCAGTTTAGTTGTTATTGTCGTATCAGCTATTGCAGAAGCAACAGGTTTACATGTAGTATATGATAAGTTTGTAGATGGTGAATTGGTGCCAGTTACTGTTGAAGCAGTAAGTTTGTTAAATGCAGAAGGTCTACGAAAGATTTTAACAAATGCAGTATCTAACTTTACTTCATTCGCACCACTTGGAACTGTTTTAGTAGCTATGTTAGGTGTAGGTGTAGCAGAAGGAACAGGACTTATTCAAGCTGCTTTAAGAAAATTAGTATTAAGTACACCAAAGAAATTAATCACAGCAGTTGTAGTATTTGCCGGTGTTATGTCAAATATAGCATCAGACGCAGGCTATGTAGTTTTAGTACCACTGGGAGCAATGATATTCTACAGCTTTGGTCGCCACCCAATAGCAGGACTTGCTGCAGCTTTTGCAGGAGTATCCGGAGGATTTAGTGCAAACTTAATGGTAGGACCTACTGATGCATTATTATCAGGCATTAGTGAGCCAGCTGCTCAAATGATAGATGCAGCATATACAGTGCCAGCAACAAGTAATTTCTATTTCTTATTTGTATCTACATTTTTAGTAACAATACTAGGTACTATTGTTACAGAAAAAATAGTAGAACCAAGATTAGGAGAATATAAAGGAAAATCAGATAATAAAATAGAAGTGATAACTAAAGAGGAGAACAGAGGGTTAGTATGGGCAGGCCTTTCCTTATTAGTTTTTGTTGTAACACTTTTATTACTAACAGTACCATCTAATGGTATTCTAAGAAATCAAGAAACTTTTTCTTTACTAGATAAATCTCCATTTATTGGTGGAATTGTTCCGCTAATTGCATTATTGTTCTTAATACCAGGAATAGCATATGGAATTGCTTCAAAATCAGTGAAGAGTGATAAAGATTTAGTAAGTGCAGCGAGTAATGCAATGAGTTCAATGGGATCATACCTTGTATTAGCCTTTGTAGCAGCTCAGTTTGTAACATTCTTTACGTGGACAAACCTTGGTACAATTTTAGCCGTAAAAGGAGCAGAATTTTTAGAAGCTGCAGGGATGACAGGCGTACCATTGATATTAGGATTTATTTTAGTTACTGCATTTATCAATTTATTTATTGGTAGTGCTTCAGCAAAATGGGCTATAATGGCTCCAATATTTATTCCAATGCTTATGCAAATTGGATATTCACCAGAATTCACACAGATTGCTTATAGAATAGGGGACTCCACAACAAATATTATTTCCCCACTTATGTCTTACTTTGCCATAGTTATAGCATTTGCTAATAAATATGATGAGGACTTAGGAATAGGAACATTGATTTCTACAATGCTACCTTTCTCATTAACCTTCCTAATTGGATGGAGTATTTTATTAATAATTTGGATGACATTAGGCCTTCCAATAGGACCAGGTGCATTCATTAATTTAGCAATGTAGTAAAAGTAGTAGTGGTGATAGATATTTCATAGTAATTTTTATAAAGGGAAAACACATTGATAGTCACATCAATGTGTTTTCCCTTTTATATGAAGAAAACATACAAGGTATTACCCCTAGATCCAAATTGACATTATAGATTTTGAATGATAAAATATATTGTAACCTTATGATTTAAAGGAGGTATTTGTCTTTAATATAGGAATGTAGACTAATACTCCAATTGAAATATTTTAGATAAGAAAGGGACTAATATGAATATAGCATTTTTTCTTACACCAAAAAGTGATATTGTATACGAAGTAATAGATTCCACTATGAGACAAACTCTAGAGAAAATGGAACATCATAGGTATACTGCAATACCACTTATTGATAAAAAAGGTAAATATGTTGGCGCTATTACTGAAGGAGATTTACTTTGGAAACTAAAGAATACAGATAATATTAGAATAGAAGATACAAATAAGATACCAATAAAGGATGTTAAAAGAAATACTCAAAGTAATACAGTATCAATAAGTGCAAATATGGAAGATTTGATTTTGCAATCCAAAAACCAAAATTTTGTTCCAGTAGTTGATGATCAGGATGTTTTTATAGGAATAATCAAAAGAAGTGATATTATCAATTATTGTGCGGATTTATTATTAGACGATAAACAAGAGGGATTAAAAAGAGCAAACAGTTAAGAATTCTTAACTGTTTGCTCTTTTTAGTTAGGTGGATACATGTAAAGTTTATAGATATATTGGATAGGTATAATAAAAAAAGATATTGACAAATTATATATAGGGGTATATTCTATACATAGACCCCCCACACGGGGGAGGGGAGGAGGGGTGAAATGAATTCAGAACAAAAAAAAGCATTGCAATCTCTTAAAACAGCAAAGGGTCAGATAGAAGCAACGATTAAGATGATTGAAGATGGTAGATATTGTGTGGATGTTTCAAATCAAATTTTAGCAGCCCAATCTCTTTTGAAGAAGGCTGATTTATTGATAATTAAGCAACATATGAATCATTGTGTTAGAGAAGCTTTTCAGAATGATGGTGGAGATGAAAAAATTGAAGAGGTTATAGAACTTTTATCCAAGGTAATAGGCAAGTAGAAACTTTGTATAATAGGAGGGAGAGTTAAATGATTAATAAGTCTTTGAAAATAGAAGGCATGACTTGTGCATCATGTGCAAAAGCAGTAGAAAGAACTACTAAAAAATTAGATGGTGTGGAAGATTCCAATGTAAATTTAGCAACAGAAAAATTGTCTATATCCTTTAATGAAGAAATTCTTTCTTTAGAGGATATTCAAGCTGCTATCGAGAAAGCAGGATATAAGGCGATTACTGAAACTGTAAGCAAAACTATAAAAGTAGAAGGGATGACTTGTGCATCCTGCTCAAATGCAGTAGAAAGGGTAACTAGAAAGCTAGATGGAGTAGTTGAATCTAATGTAAATTTAGCAACAGAAAAACTATCTATATCCTATGATCCTTCATCCCTTAGACTATCTGATATAAAGAAGGCTATAGAAAAAGCAGGGTATAAAGCTGTTGATGAAGATTTAACGGTAGATTTAGATAAGGAAAAGAAAGAAAATGAAATTAATACTATTTGGCGAAGATTTATAATATCGGTAATATTTACCCTTCCATTATTATATATTTCCATGGGTCATATGGTAGGTCTTCCGATTCCTATGTTTTTAGATCCAATGTTTAATCCAATTAACTTTGCTTTAGCTCAATTATTCTTAACTATTCCAGTTGTAATTTCAGGATATAAATTTTATACAATTGGGATGAAAACTTTGTTAAAAGGAAGTCCAAATATGGATTCGCTGATTGCAATAGGCACTGGAGCAGCTGTTTTATATGGAATATTTGCTACAACTAAGATTATTGGTGGGGATTCAAGTTATGCTCATGACTTGTACTTTGAGTCCGCTGCAACTATTATTACTTTAATAACCTTAGGCAAGTACTTGGAGTCAGTTTCAAAGGGGAAAACTTCTGAAGCAATTAAAAAGCTAATGGGTCTTGCTCCAAAAACAGCAATAATAATAAAAGATGGTAAAGAAATAGAGATTTCCATAGATGAAGTAGAGGTAGGAGATATCATAGTAGTTAAACCAGGTGAAAAGATGCCTGTTGATGGTGAAGTTGTAGAAGGTATTACCTCAGTGGATGAATCCATGATTACAGGTGAGAGTATTCCAATTGAAAAGACCATTGGAGATAGTATAATTGGTGCTAGTATCAACAAAAATGGCTCTATTAAATATAAAGCTACTAAGGTTGGCAAGGACACAGCATTGGCTCAAATAATTAAACTAGTTGAGGATGCTCAAGGTTCCAAAGCGCCTATAGCAAAATTAGCAGATGTTATATCTGGATATTTTGTACCAATAGTTATTGGATTAGCAGTAGTTTCAGGTTTGGCATGGTATTTTGTAGGTGGAGAGTCAAGTACATTTTCATTGACCATATTTATAGCAGTTTTAGTTATAGCCTGTCCATGTGCACTAGGTCTAGCTACACCAACTGCAATTATGGTTGGTACTGGAAAGGGTGCAGAAAATGGAGTGCTAATAAAAAGTGGTTCTGCTCTTGAAATAGCACATCAGGTTAAGACCATAGTATTTGACAAGACAGGTACTATTACAGAGGGTAAACCAAAAGTAACAGATATAATTGTTGCAAATGGAATAAAAGAAGATGAACTGTTACAACTAGCTGCATCGGGGGAGAAAGGCTCGGAGCACCCCCTTGGAGAAGCAATTATAAAAGATGCAGAGGAAAAGGGATTAGAACTTAAAAAACTAGATTATTTTAATGCTATACCAGGACATGGAATAGAAGTTACAATAGAAGGTAAAAATCTTTTGCTTGGAAACAGAAAGCTTATGGATGAAAGAAAAATATCCTTAGAAAACCTTGAAGGATCTTCTGATAAACTAGCAGAAGAAGGAAAGACACCAATGTATATAGCTATAGATAATAAAATGGCAGGTATTATTGCAGTAGCTGATACGGTGAAAGATAGTAGCAAGAGAGCCATTGAAAAGCTACATGAAATGGGTATACAGGTAGCAATGATAACTGGAGATAATAAGAGGACAGCAGGAGCAATAGCAAAGCAAGTAGGTATAGATATAGTATTGGCAGAGGTATTGCCTGAGGATAAGGCTAATGAAGTTAAAAAACTTCAAGGACAAGGTCAGAAGGTAGCCATGGTTGGAGATGGTATCAATGATGCTCCAGCATTAGCCCAAGCAGATATTGGAATAGCAATAGGTTCAGGTACTGATGTAGCTATGGAATCAGCAGATATAGTTCTAATGAGATCTGATTTAATGGATGTGCCAACTGCTATTCAATTAAGTAAAAGTACAATTAAAAATATCAAACAAAATTTATTCTGGGCATTTGGGTATAATACATTGGGAATACCAGTGGCTATGGGAATTCTACACCTGTTTGGTGGACCGTTATTAAATCCAATGATAGCAGGAGCTGCCATGAGTCTTAGCTCTGTATCAGTAGTGACAAATGCCTTAAGATTGAAGAAATTCAAGCCAGTAAGGTAAATAATTTAGCAGGCTTCAAATTGTTTTTAGATTTATAATATATAATAAATATGAGGGGAGAAAAAAATGAAAAAGAAAATATTAATAGAAGGTATGACCTGTGGCAATTGTGTAAGACATGCAACGGAGGCATTAAGTGAACTAATAGGAGTATCAGATGTAGAGGTAAATCTTGCAGGAAAATTTGCATTAATAGAAGCATCTAATGATGTAAAGGATGAAGATATTAAATTAGCTTTAGATGAATCTGGATACGATGTGGTAGGAATAGAAGTTATATAAAGATACTGATAAATTAGAAAAAATCGAATTAGAGCATAAAAAAATAGAAGTTAAGCCATTGAATGAAAGACTCGTCCTTGGACGAGTCTTT
>CAZIII010000047.1:0-12842 GCA_964539425.1 uncultured Tissierellaceae bacterium
TTCCTTATGATTTCCTGATTCTTGGATTTTTCCATCTCTTATAACCAATATCTTATCTGCATTTCTTATGGTAGATAACCTATGAGCTATAACGAAAGAAGTTCTTCCATCTAATACGGTATTAATAGCATTTTGAATAACTTGCTCTGTTTCCGTATCAATTGATGAAGTAGCTTCATCTAGGACAAATAATTTAGGATTCCTAACTATTGCTCTAGCAAAGGATATAAGCTGTTTTTGTCCAGTTGATAATAGTCCTCCACCTTCGCCAACTTCTGTTTCATATCCCTTTTCAGTTTCCATTATAAAATCATGGGCATCAACTAATTTACTTGCTTCGATTATTTCTTCTTCTGAAGCCTCTAGATTACCGTATTGGATATTTTCACGGATAGTACCACTGAATAGATGTGGAGCCTGTAATACATATCCAAGATTTTCATGTATCCAATTTTGTGGCATATCTTTGTAATTTATTCCATCAATTAGAATCTCTCCATCAGTAGGTTCATAGAATCTACAGAACAAATTAACTATTGTAGATTTTCCTGATCCAGTTTCACCAACTAAGGCTATGGTCTCACCTGGATCAACCTTCAGATTGAATTTATCTAGAATTGCTTCTCCATCCTTATATGAGAAGGATACATCTTTAAACTCAACAGATCCTTGGATTGTAGGCCAGAGTTCTCTCTTAGGATTAAACAAGTCACCATATTTTTCTACTACTTCTTCACTATCTACTATAGCTGGAACCTCATTTAATAGTGAGAACACTCTCTCAGCAGAAGCTTGAGCAGATTGTAATTCTGCAAATATTACAGCTATTTGTCTTACTGGCTCAAAAAACTGGGAGCTATAGGATATAAAAGCCACAAGAGTACCATAGGAGATAAGATTAAACATAACCGATTCTCCACCAAATGTTAGAGCCATAGCAGTACCTATACTACCTAATGTAAGAACTATAGGTAGGTATACAGAAGATATAACAGTAGCTCTAATACATTTATCCCTCATGGAAGTAGTTATTTCAGAGAACTCAGTTAAGTTTATATCCTCTCTTACTAAAGTTTTTGTAGTTTTAGCTCCTTGTATATCTTCATTGTAAGCTGCCGTAATTTTAGAGTTAATTTTTCTAACATCTCTTTGTGCATTTAGTATTTTCTTTTGAAAGTAAAAGCTTACAATGACAAGAAATGGTAGTACTGATAAAGTTAATAAAGCTAATTTTGGGTTTAATCTTACCATGGCAATGGTTATTGCAGTCATCATGGAGAATCCCCAAGCTAAATCTACTATGGACCAGGATATTGTCTCTGATAACCTGTTGATATCAGAAGTCATTCGAGACATTAACCATCCCACAGCTTTATCATCATAATATGATAAAGGTAGAAGCTGTAACTTTTCAAATCCTATTTTTCTAATATCATAAGCCATTTTAGTTTCTAATTTACCGGCTAAGGCTATAAATAGGAATACAGTCAAAGCTAAGGCTGCTACTGCTAAAAAATAAATAAAAGCAAATTGACCTATACCAACTATGGTTTTCTTTTCTACAAAATTATCTATAGCGTACTTTGTCATCAAAGGGAATATAGTATCTAACAAACCTAGGCCAATAGTTATAAAAGTTAATATGGCAAATTGCTTCTTATATGGTTTTAGATATTTATAGAAATTTTTCCATATATTTAATTGGATTTTATCGTAATTCATATTTTCTTGTTCCATAAAAACACCTCCTATGCGTCTATTGCTTCATCGTCTAAGGAATTTTGTATAGTATATACTCGCTTATACAATCCTTCTTCATTAATCAAACTACTATGAGTACCTCTTTGAATAATCTTTCCTCTATCTATTACTAGTATTAGATCTGCTTCTGATACAGTAGATATTCTATGAGATATAATTATGGTAGTAGCCTTATTTTGTCTAGTTTTTAAAGCCTTTCTAATGGAAATATCAGTTTCAGTATCCACAGCAGATAAAGAGTCATCGAATACAACAATAGGGCTATTATTAATTATTGTCCTTGCAATTGCCATTCTTTGTTTCTGTCCGCCCGATAAGGAAACTCCTCGTTCACCGACTAGGGTTTCATATCCTAATTCAAAGGAATTGATATCCTCATGGATAGAGGCAACCTTTGCTGCTTCATATACTCTCTCATCCTTCATGGATGGATGTGCTAATCTAATATTATCCTTTATTGTCTTAGCATAGAGGAAAGGCTCTTGTAATACTAAACCAATATTTTTTCTTATCCAGGATTTATCTATAGTGTTTAATTCTACTCCATCAATGATTATAGATCCTTTACTATATTCGTATAGTCTTGGTAATAAATGAACTAAAGAACTTTTTCCTGAACCTGTAGGACCTATTAATGCAATAGTTTGACCAGCATTTACACTAAAGGATAAATCTGATAAAACTGGTTTATCTTCTTCATAATGAAAATAAACATTGTTAAACTCTATATTACCTTTAATATTAGGTCTTATGTTATTTTCGTCTAATATTTCTATAGGAGTTTCAAGAATTTCTTCAACTCTCTTTAAAGAAACAAAAGCTTTACCCATATCTGTTAGAGTTCTTCCCATTTGTCTAACGGGCCATATAAGCATATTAATATAGGATATAAAGGCTACAAATACTCCTAAGGACAATTCACCTTTATAAGATAGATAGGAACCAAATATGGCTACAAACCCTACTTGAGCCATACTTAGGAAATCTGATAATCCCCAGTAATAAGACAGATTTTTAATGAGCTTATATGTCAACTTTTGATACTCATAGTTCCTTTTATCAAATTTATCAACCTCAAATTTTTGCCTAGAAAAAGCTTTTACAACTCTTACACCAGTTAAATTTTCCTGTAAAGTAGTGGTCATCCTAGCTTCAGCTTCATCGGAAGCAGTAAAATCTTTCTTTACCTTTTTAAAGAATATTATTGCAAAAGAAAATGTAATAGGTAATATCAATACAGAAGCAATTGTCATCTTTATATTCATAGTAAACATTATATAAAGGACAAAGGTTATCATAAATACAGATCCTGTAATCTCCATTAATTGAATTGAAATAAATCTTTTTATAGTGTCTACATCAGAAGTACATTTTTGTATAAGTTCACCAGTTTCAGCCTTAACATGATATTCATAAGGTAATCTTTGAATATGGTCATATAGCTGATCTCTAATTTTTTTAGTAGTATTTTCTGCGGATTTACTGGCTAAAGTATTCTTTAAGTACAGGAATATCCCTCTTAGAATAGTAACAGAAACTAGAATTATTCCAATAATCCAGAGTTTTTCCCTAAGTGTTTCCCTACCACCTAAAGTATTTACAGTCTTTTGGATAATTGAAGAATCAACAGGAAATTCTCCGATTATACTATCAAATGTGGTGCTTAGAATTAGAGGGGTAACGGTAGTTAACATTTGAGATATAATAATTGAAATTATTCCAAATAGATAAATAAGTCTGTACCCTTTCATAAATTGTACTAATTTTTTAATGTCTTTCATTTTTTCCCTCCTTAATAAAAGAACCATAGGTTTAATCCTATGGTTAATTACTAATATATTAAGACGGCATAATCCTAGTAAAATATAAAAAACCATAGGCGAACACACCTATGGTATCATTTCAACAGTCAAAAACTAACGGTTTTCCTTAGGTCGTGCTACAAAAATTATAAAATTATCATTCATTTTTACTACATAATCTAATCTGATCATCTTCACGACCTCCTTTCTTATATTTGCCAATAATAACATTATATACAACTGTATAATAATTTCAAGCTTTTTCTGAAAATATTATTAAAAAATTAACAAAAGATAATATGTATATTCAATTTTTATAGCTTAGGGTATAATATAGGATGATAATATATTTGAGGAGAGAGTAAATGCTTAGAATACAGGATATAAAATTAAAACTTAAAGAAGATATATCAGCAATAAAAAAAGAAATTCTAAAGAAATTAAATATAGGAGAAGAATCTTTAATATCCTATAGAATTTTTAAAGAGTCAATAGACGCTAGAAAGAAAAATGATATTTGCTTTGTATACACAGTGGATGTAGAGGTTAAGGATGAACAAAAAGTATTAAAAAAATTAAAGAATAAAAATGCAATTATAACCCCAGATATAGCCTATCACTATGTGACTAAGGGAGAAAAGAATATCAATAAAAGACCAGTCATAGTAGGGACAGGTCCCTCTGGATTATTTGCAGGACTTATTTTAGCCCAAATGGGATATAAACCTATCTTACTAGAGAGAGGAAAAGAAGTAGAAGAAAGATCTTTAGATGTTGAATTATTTTGGAATACTGGAAAACTAAATACTGAATCCAATGTGCAATTTGGAGAAGGGGGAGCAGGAACATTTTCTGATGGGAAATTAAATACCCTAACCAAAGATCCAAGAAGTCGTAAAGTCTTAGAAGAGTTTGTAGCTGGAGGAGCTCCTGAAGATATTTTATACAAGAATAAGCCTCATATTGGTACTGATATACTTAGAAATGTTGTAGCAAATATACGGAAAAATATAATTTCTTTAGGTGGAGAAGTACATTTTCAATCTAAAGTCACTGATCTCATAATTGAAGATGATAGGGTAAGGGGAGTCATAGTAAACAGTAAAGATACAATCAATACAGATGTATTGATTCTGGCCCTTGGGCATAGTGCCAGAGATACATTTGAGATGCTATATAATAGAGAACTTACCTTAATTCAGAAAGCCTTCTCTATTGGAGTGCGAATTGAGCATCCACAGGAGATTATCAACAAATCACAATATGGTGACTTTGCAACTAACTCAAAATTAGGAGCTGCAGATTATAAACTAGCAGGGCATTTTGATAATGGAAGGTCTGCATATACTTTCTGTATGTGTCCCGGTGGAGAAGTAGTAGCAGCTGCATCAGAGGAAAATAGGCTGGTAACAAATGGAATGAGTTATCATGCAAGGGATAAGGAAAATGCAAATAGTGCATTATTAGTTGGTATAATTCCAGAGGACTTCGCTAGTGAACATCCATTAGCAGGTGTGGAGTTCCAGAGAAGATTGGAAGAACTGGCTTTTCAAGCAGGTGGGGGAGATTATATAGCTCCAGCTCAACTAGTAGGAGATTTTTTAGAGGATACTCCATCTAGAGAATTTGGTATAGTCAAGCCAACATATGCGCCAAATATAAAACTAACAGATTTGAGAAATTGTTTACCAGATTTTGTTGTAGACACAATAAAAAAAGCATTACCTGAATTTGATAAGAAATTAAAAGGATTTGCACATCCAGATGCAATAATGACAGGAGTAGAGTCAAGGAGTTCATCACCTGTGAGAATACAGAGAGATAATAATTATGAAAGTAATATAAAAGGCATATATCCCATAGGAGAAGGTGCTGGATATGCTGGAGGTATTATTTCAGCTGCAGTAGATGGGATAAGAATAGCGGAACAAATAGTAAGTGAATAAATATATATTAAAAGGCCTCAAAACATTGATAATTCCTATGTTTTGAGACCTTCTATTATTTGTTTATATGCTTGGAGAACCAATTGCTTCCTTTTTTATCTATGATTTTATGAAAAGCATCTATGGGAACATTATCTTCTTCGCACCATTTAAGTATATCTAATTCAGATTCACATGGGATTTTAGCAGCAGTTCCACAACTAGAGCTAACCTGTCTAGGTACAGGCATCAATTTAACTTCAATTGATTTACTTTTCATAAGTTTTTCAAAGATTAATGCATGTTGAGTAACATTAAAAGTAACTACACAGTAATAATCCTGCAAAATATCACCTATTTCTTAATATTGATTTCAAACTCTTCATTGTTTTTGTCTACACTTACATTATAGCCTTTACCTTCTGCGAATCTAGTAATATTTTCGACTGCAACATAAGTATCTACTAGAATTTTAAAACCAGAATTTGGATTTTTATCTATTTCTTTTTTTGTCATAATAACAGGTTCAGGACAGGATCTACCTCTAGCGTCAATAATATTAGCCATTATTAGCAACCCCCTTAGTTTGAGATTTGGACTTTGATGTACCCATTATTACACCATAAGCTATAGCCAATACAAATACTATACCAATTATTACAGCAATTCTACCATTTGCAGTTGTACCAGCACCTGATGAAGCTAATCCAAAGTTATGAGCAAATGCAGCTCCTATAATAAGACCAATTACTGTAATTCCTGCATCCGTATCCCCTTGGCTAGCAAGTATAGTTTGTCTAATAGGACAACCACCAAGCAAAACTGAACAAAGACCAACAAGTGTCATACCTAAGAAATTCCAGAGATGTTCAGTATGAGCTACTGGCTGAGCTTCAAAACCAAGATTGAATGAATCGAAATTTAATACTAGATTTCCAATTAAAGCACATACAAAAAGTCCAATCAAACCCCATAGAAAATGGGAATCTTTAATCAAAATAATATCTCTGAATCCACCAGCTGTACAAATTCTGCTTCTTTGAAGAGCTATACCAACTATTCCTCCTAATATTAAAGAAATAATTACTGGAGCAGCCATGGAACCAGGTCCTTCAGTACTGAATAATATAAAAGCAGGTTTAACAACTAAGAAAATAAGTAGAACAATTGCAAATATAGGGAAAATAAATCCTGCTACTTTTCCTTGGTCTATGCTCTTACCAAGGGTATATCCTTTTTTCAGGAATTGAACACCTATGAAAATACCTACTACATACCCTGCAAGACCTACTAAAGCATTTAAGTCTCCATTGGCCAATCTTAATACCATTCTAAGTGGGCAACCTAAGAATACAAGAGCACCAATCATTAAGAAGAAGCCTAAAACAAATCTAATTAATGGAGAAGAACCACCCTTTACCTTAAAATCACCAGTTAAGTAAGAAATCGCAAAGGCACCAAAGATGATACCAATAATTTCAGGTCTAATATATTGCACTACCCCAGCTCTATGAAGACCTAAAGCACCAGCAATATCCCTCCAAAAACAAGCGATACAAATACCCATGTTTCCTGGATTACCTAATTTCATTAGGATAGCTCCAATTAGACCAATTATACCACCGTAGATAAACATTTTGCGTTTACCACCCATATAAAAAACCTCCTTTGTAAAATTATTGTCAATCATAATTTGATTATATATAAATAAACAAAAAGATAACAATAAAAAATATCTATAGCAAAAGTTTTACTATAGATATTTTTGTAAAATATGGGATTAATTAACTAATCATTACTTATTTTAATAAACAATCTTCTAACAAATCTATATCAACTATTTCAAGTCTATTCTTATGATAATCGATGATACCGTCATTTTTCATATTCATAAGTTCTCTAGACAAAGAAGGACGAGGGATATTTAGCAGTTCTGCCATTTTTTTTCTGCAAAATGGAAGGACCAAATTTTTACTCTGTTGTTTACCATATTCATCTAAAATAATATTTGCTATTTTTTTGCGAACAGTATCATGGGATAGATTAGTTATTCGATTATTTAGCATCAATATTCTATTTGATAGAACAGATACAAAATTATTTAACACCTTGTCATTAGACATCATAAGTTTTATAATATCGTCCTTATCGATATACATTATTTTTGAATCAGTAGTTGAGATTATAGTAGCTGGATATTTATGAGTTCCAGAGAATACAAGAGCCTCTCCAAATACATTTCCAGCTTCGAAATTGTTAATTGTAACAATTTTACCAGAGGGAAAGGGCTTGTGAATTTCCACATTCCCATTGAGGATAATCCCTAAGCTATTGCAATCATCTTCTTCAATTGCAATAACATCATCCTTTTCATAGTTTACTATGGTATATGGCACTTCATTGAGCAAAATCTTTATTTTTTCAATATCAAGATTTTTAAACAATATTGATTTACTTAAACTATCTATATATTTTTCCATTAAAATCTCCTTTCTACAGCTACAGAAAATTATTAGCCATTATAATATACCATAAAATTCATTAGTTTATCTCATTTATATTCATACTCTTCAGTATGGAGCTAATTAATTATCAATAAATAATTAAAAATCGTTTTTTTATAGAATTATTGGGTAAATAAAACTAGATATATTAAATTAGGAGGTTGGAAGAGAAATGACCTAATTCATTTTTATTCTATTTACATATATAGAAGGAAAAATTTTTACAAAAATTAAAAGGAGTTTTCTTAATGAATAAAATTATGTTGATTAATAGACTAAATCCTCAAGACTACACTAAAGAGAAGAAAAAAATATTTTTTGCACTTGGAGGTATGAATATATCTAAGGTTGAAGATAAAATCATCGATGTACTACAGAATTCTGGTATAGTAGAATTAAATGATTTGGTATTAAAGTATAATGGAATAGAACTAAATATCACAACACAACAGATACCTAGTATTGTTAAGCTCCTATGCATGGAGAATATTTCAATATATAGTATATATCAATTTTACAATCCAGATTTATAATATTTACTTAGTAAGAATCATTTCAGATATTTTTTCCAATAGGAGAGACAATGAAGAATATAAGTAGTATCAAAAAGATACTAATAATTTCCTTGATTATAGTTGTAATGGTAGCAGGGCTTATTTTCTATGGGAATTTTTCCATATAACAAAAATTAATCTTCTATTAAGTAATATTCAAGAAAAAATGAAGGAAGAAGTATTAGAAAAAGGCATACTAAACGATGCAGAGAAAAATGGTGGAGAGATTTTTACATCATTACTAGAAGGTATGGGATTTGAAAATATAACAATTAAATATAAATAGGTTCTATTAGCCCAGAAAGGTATGTAATATAATATATCGTACTTATTTTTATAAGCTTAATTATATTATCATTGCATATTAATGCATGGGAGGAAAGATAGAATGAATAGGAATACTCAAATGTTTATTTTAATAGTTTTTTTAGTATGCATTTTTTTATTAGTAGGCAGCTTTATGCATAGATATTCGACTATGAAAAAGATTGATTCTAAAGATGTATATAGAAAATATAAATCTACAGATCGTACTATATTAGTAGAAGTGGATATGAAAAGATTAACTTTAGTAGATAATGAAAGTGGAGATATACTAAAATATTATCCAATAGCCACTGGCAAACCTAATTCTCCTACTCCCCTTGGCACTTTTAATATTGTAGAGAAAGCAAAATGGGGGGAAGGATTTGGGACAAGATGGATGGGTATTAATGTACCCTGGGGAAAGTATGGAATCCATGGAACCAATAAACCAGGTTCCATTGGAGGCAATTTATCTGCGGGTTGTATACGTATGAGAAATCAAGATGTGGAGGAGCTTTATTCTATGGTAAAACATAATACCATAGTTAAAATAACAAATGGATTATATGGACCATTTGGTCAAGGTTTTAGGGAATTAAAGCCAGGGGACAGAGGTGCAGACGTATTAGAAGTTCAGAAAAGACTAGGGCAAAAAGGATATTACGAAGGAGCATTAGATGGAATATATGGGGAAGGAATG
The DNA here is from genome assembly GCA_964539425.1 of uncultured Tissierellaceae bacterium. Lineage (GTDB taxonomy): Bacteria > Bacillota > Clostridia > Tissierellales > Tissierellaceae > JAVKTS01. The sequence goes on from CAZIII010000047.1 coordinate 9,553, forward strand.
AAAGTATCTTTAATTAAATATTTAAAGGATAACAATATTGGTTTAACTGATAGAATAAGCACGAAAATATATAATAGCATGGATATTTTCTTAATGGATTGACAAATATTTGTTTAAATCCAAGATATTAGGGTAAATTATAGAAGAAGAAAAATGTAATTTATATAAATTTTAATTTAAATAGGAGGTTTATTATGGCATCAGAAAAATTATTAAAAGGTTTAAATGATCAATTTAATTTCGAATTATTATCAGGCTACTATTACATGGCAATGGGTGCTTATTGTTCCAGTGAAAATATGAATGGATTTGCCCATTTTTTAATAGAACAAGCTAAAGAAGAATATGAGCATGCTATGAAATTTTATTCATTCATCAATGATATGGATGGAAGAGTAACAACTCAAGCTATGATAGAGCCAAAAAATGATTACAAATCATTCCTAGAAGTATTTGAGGCAGCTCTTCATCATGAGAAATTAGTTACATCAAGAATCAACGATTTATTAGAAATGGCTCAAGAAGAAAAATCTTATCCAACTATCGAATTCTTACAATGGTTTATTAAAGAACAATTAGAAGAAGAAAACAGTATGAAAGATATAATATTCACATTAGAAGGAATTAAAGATAGCTTCCAAGGATTGTATTTATTAGATAAAGAATTAGGCGCAAGATAACAATTTAAATATAAAAAATGTAAATTAAAAAGATAGGTCTCTGACCTATCTTTTTAATTTGATTCTTTACTTCATTGTACCACTCATGTTTTGTTGCGCCATCTCAACTAATTTTTTAGTCATATATCCACCAACGTAGCCATTTTGTCTTGATGGTAAATTACCTTTATCTAATGAATCGTAGTTTGCCATACCTAATTCTGAAGCTATCTCTAATTTCATTTGGTCAAGAGCTTGACGAGCACCTGGTACAACTATTCTGTTACTTCCACTATTGTTATTATTATTTGTCATTTTTTATTTCTCCTCTCAATATTAATTTTGTAAAACTTTGGTGTAGTAGTATTATGTGTATAAATAAATTTAATAATCATGTAATATTATGAATTGATGAATAACAATTCCAAATTTGTAAAAAAAATGAATTACTTTGAATTGTATTTTAAATACAATAAAATTAATAAGATTTTTAGAGGTTTAAAGAATTTCTATTTTGTATTTATATATTTCTTTAAACATGTTATAATAAGACGACTTAAAATTAATAATAGGGGGAATATAGATTTGGAACAGTTATTAGAAGGTGTAACAAGTCTTGAATGGAAACAGATACTTATGTTTATCGTTGGTGGAGTACTCATTTACTTAGCAATTAAGAAGGATTATGAGCCAATGTTATTATTGCCTATAGGTTTTGGTGCTATATTAGCAAATCTACCTGTAGTTGCAGGCATTCCAGGCATAGCTAGTGATGAAGGAATTTTAGGAATTCTTAAGAATGCAGGAATTTTAAATGAGCTATTTCCAGCATTAATGTTTGTAGCAGTTGGAGCAATGATCGATTTTGCGCCGTTACTTCAAATGCCATCCATGCTTTTCTTTGGAGCGGCAGCACAATTTGGAATATTTATGACAATAATATTCGCGTACTTATTAGGGTTTGATATTAAAGAAGCAGCATCCATAGGAATTATAGGAGCTGCAGATGGACCTACATCAATATTTGTAGCTACGAGATTTGCCAAGCATTTACTAGGGCCAATATCCGTAGCCGCCTACTCTTATATGTCTTTAGTACCTATGATTCAGCCATTAGTTATTAAGGCTTTAACTACTAAAGACGAAAGAAAGATAAGAATGGAGTTTAAAGAAGTTAAAATATCTAAGACTGTAAAGATAATATTTCCAATAGCTGTTACCATAGTTGCAGGAATTATTGCACCTATGTCTGCTACTTTGATAGGATTCTTAATGTTTGGAAATCTTATTAGGGAATCTGGAGTACTAGAAAGATTATCTCAATCAGCTCAAAACGAACTAGCTAACTTAGTTACTTTGCTTTTAGGTATAACGATAGGATCCACTATGACAGCAGAAGCATTTATTAATGTAGATACACTAATGATAATGGGACTTGGCTTAGTTGCATTCATATTTGATACTGCTGGTGGAGTATTATTTGCCAAATTCTTGAACTTATTTGTTAAGAAAAAGTACAATCCAATGGTTGGGGCTGCAGGTATTTCAGCATTCCCTATGTCATCAAGGGTAATACAAAGATTAGCAACAGAAGCAGACCCTACGAATTTTATTTTAATGCAGGCGGTATCTGCCAATGTAGCTGGACAAATAGGGTCCATTATCGCTGGTAGTGTTGTATTGATATTATTATCTTAGGAGGGACACTATGTTATTAAATTTGATGCTTTATGGAATGGGTACCACATTTTTTGTATTGATATTATTTTATTTTGTTATAAAAGGATTAGTTAAGCTATTCCCTATAAAATAATTTACAAATTTGAGTATAAATTTTAAGTATTTTATTAAAAAATAAAAATAGTTATAAAAGAGAATTCATTATCGTAATGAATTCTCTTTTTGATTGGAACCATTTATATTCTCCTGCGTAATATATAAAGAACAGAACTTTTTAGGAGGAGAGATAATGGAAAGAGAATATGAAATTGGGAGAGGACCATGTTGTCCGGGCGAACTAGCTAGGGCTTGTATACCTTCTCAAATTATGAATGAAGTATTTAGTCCAAGAGAGGCATTGAAAGCTGGTACTCTATTTCCAGAGTTAGTTAAACCATTCTTTACAACAGGAATAGAAGATAGGGAAAAAGGGAGTAGATATCATGGATAGAGCACAAATGGATTTACTTGTGGAAATAATGGAAGCATCATTTATATTAGATGAGACATCGCTATATTTAAATACCCATCCAAATGATGAAAGGGCTTTAAGGATGCATAACAATGCTTCACAAAGATATCATGAACTGAAGAATATGTATCAAGCGAGGTATGGTCCTCTAATGAATAGAGACATGAGCAGGTATCCTTGGGCTTATATTAATGGACCGTGGCCTTGGGAAATAAACTTTACTAATTTTTAGAGGGGGATCAATATGTGGTTTTATGAAAAAAAATTACAATATCCAGTAAGAGTAGATACAACAAATCCAGCATTAGCTGCAATGATTATAGAACAGTTTGGAGGAGCAGATGGAGAATTATCAGCAGGAATAAGATATTTAACACAAAGATGGACTATGCCAATAAATGAAGGAAAGGCTACATTGACAGATATAGGGACAGAGGAAT
>CAZIII010000048.1:0-12837 GCA_964539425.1 uncultured Tissierellaceae bacterium
ATAGTTGATGAAAAAAATAGGATTACATGAAATTAGAAAAGAGTTTTTAGAATTTTTTAAAGAAAAAGAGCATTTAGTAGCTCCGTCTTATTCCCTTGTACCTAAAAATGACAAATCACTTTTATTAATAGGTGCTGGTATGGCTCCGATAAAAAAATATTTTACAGGTGAACAAACACCTCCAAGTACAAGAATGGCAACATGTCAAAAATGTATTAGAACTGGAGATATTGATAATGTAGGGAGAACTCAAAGACATGCTACATTTTTTGAGATGTTAGGAAACTTTTCCTTTGGTGATTATTTCAAGAAAGAAGCAACTGCATGGGCATGGGAATTTCTTACTGAAAGATTGGAAATACCAAAGGAAGATTTATGGGTTACTATTTATTTAGAAGATGATGAGGCCTTTGAAATATGGAATAAAGGTGTAGGTATTCCATCAGATAGAATTGTCAGATTAGGGAAAGAAGATAATTTCTGGGAGCTAGAAATTGGGCCATCAGGGCCATGTTCAGAGATTTATGTGGATAGAGGGCAAAAGTATGGTTGCGGTTCTGCTGATTGTAAGCCTGGGTGTGAATGTGATAGATTTATTGAAGTTTGGAATCTAGTATTTACTCAATTTGATAAAGATGAAAATGGAGTATATCATCCATTACCAAATCCTAATATAGATACAGGTATGGGACTTGAAAGAATTACTGCTGTAATGGAAGGCGCTGAAACCATTTTTGATATAGGGGCAGTTAGAGATATATTAAGAAAGGTAGAAGGAATAGCAAACATAACCTATGGACAAAATCAAAAAAGAGATATATCTTTAAGGGTAATAACAGACCATAGTAGAGCTATGACATTTTTAGTATCAGATGGGATATTGCCTAGCAATGAAGGTAGGGGTTATGTCCTTAGAAGATTAATTCGTAGAGCTGCTAGACATGGTAAACTCTTAGGCATTGAGAATGCTTTTTTGTCTGAAGTAGTAGACGTTGTTATTAACTCATGGAAAGTAGAATATCCAGAATTGAAAGATAGGGAAGAGCAAATAAAGAAAATCATTAAGGCAGAGGAAGATAAGTTTCAAGAAACAATTCATCAGGGAATATCTATATTAGAGAATTATATTAATGACATGATGATTGAAAATAGAACAATTCTTTCTGGAGAAAAAGCTTTTAAACTTTATGACACCTATGGTTTTCCATTAGATTTAACTAAGGAAATTCTTGAAGAAAAGTCTCTAAGCGTTGATGAAAAAGAGTTCAATTTAAATATGGAAGCTCAAAGAACCAGAGCAAGGAAGGCAAGAGAAGACGGAGAAAATATTGGATGGTCTACAGGAAATGATCAAATTACTTTTGAAGGATTAGATACGATTTTTAGAGGCTATGAAAGAACAAATATTTTATCTGAAGTAACAGGATTATTTATAAATAATGAAAAAGTTACTGAATTAAAGGCTGAAGATGACGGAATTCTAATATTAAGTGAGTCTCCTTTCTATGGTGAGTCTGGTGGACAAATAGGGGATACAGGTATAATCGAATCCTCCGATTTTAAAATTATGGTATTAGACACTAAACACTCTAAAGGCAATAATTTACTTCATATAGTTAAAGTTATAGAAGGAATAGTGAAAATTGGAGATAAAGTAATTGCTCATGTAGATGAAGATAGAAGAAATTCAATTAGAAGGAATCACTCTGCTACTCATTTGCTTCATAGAGCATTAAAAGATGTATTAGGTGAACATGTTAATCAAGCAGGATCTATTGTAACACCAAATAGACTAAGGTTTGACTTTACACATTTTGCAGGAGTAACTAAAGATGAGTTGAAACAGATTGAAAAAATTGTTAATTCTAAGATATTTGAAGCTTTGGAAGTTAATACTGTTGTGACCTCTTTGAAAAGTGCTCAAGAAATGGGTGTAGTAGGTTTGTTTGAAGATAAATATGGTGATGAAGTAAGGGTATTAAATATGGGAGACTACTCTCACGAATTATGTGGTGGAACTCATGTTGAAAATACTGGGAATATTGGTATGTTTAAAATAGTTTCTGAAGCTAGTATTGCTTCTGGTGTTAGAAGAATAGAAGCTATAACAGGCACAGGAGTATATGAATATTTGAACCAGTTGGATAATAGTCTTGATGAGTTAACTGATATATTAAAGACTAACAAAACTAATATAATTGACAGAGTTAAAGCTTTATCTGAAGAGATTAAAGAGAAAGATATAGAAATAAATGCTATTAAGTCAAAAATGGCTTCATCCATAGCTGATGAAATCTTAGTATCTAAAGTAGATGTGGAAGGTGTTTCATTAATTACCTATAGAGTTGATAATATGGATATGAATAGCTTGAGAAACTTAGGTGATGAAATAAGAAATAGACTTGGGCAAGGAGTTATTGTTCTTGCTAGTATCATAGACGGGAAAATATTTTTTGTAGGCATGGTAACAAAGGATTTAAATGAAAAGGGCATTCATGCAGGAAACATCATAAAAGAAGTTGCAAAGGCTACAGGTGGATCTGGTGGTGGGAGACCAGATATGGCACAGGCTGGAGGAAAAGATATTTCAAAATTAGACGAAGCATTATCAATGGTTCCAAATATAATAAAATCACAAATAAAATAATATATTATTGGAAATAAATATTAGTAAGGCTGATATTTATTTCCAATTATCTAAGGATTATATGGTATAATATTAGTATATTAGGGGGTGTTTCTGTGAACAATAGGTTAAATGAAACTATGAAGTTTGAACCACCAAAGGAGAATATTAACTCAGCAAAGGAAATAATATTATCTGTCTATAATTCTTTAGAGGAGAAAGGGTATGATCCAACTAATCAGATTATTGGATATATATTATCAGGGGATCCAACCTATATTACCAGCTATAACAATGCTAGATCTGTTATTTGTAGTATAGAGAGGGATGAACTATTAGAAGAGCTTTTAAAAGAATATCTAAAGAAAAGTCAGTAATTTAGGAGAGAATTGATTTGAGAGTAAGAAAGTTTTTGATTTGTATGCTAGTTATAGTATTATTATTACCTCATATTTCCTACGGAGAAAGCAATAATAACAAGGTTTATCTAGTAGTCATGAATAAGTTAACACTAAAAGATATAGAAGTAATGGAATATTTAAATACAATTATAAAAGATGGTAGCATTGCTTTAATGAATACTAGAGGGACAACGGGATATACAGGAGCTGAAAGCTTTCTTACTATTAATTCTTCGAGAAAAGCCTATGCTAATTATAATGGTGTAGATTTTCAATTTCCAAGTGTGGAAGGTTCATTAATAAATAAGTCTATAAGTAAAGTATATAATTTAAATAGAGAGAATAATTATTCGCCAAGCATCGGAGCAATTGGTGATAATTTACATAATAAGGGATTAAAAACAGCAATTTACGGTAATGGTGATGTAAAAGATATTCCAAATAGAACTTCAGCCTTGATTCCTATGGATTCTAAAGGCTTAATTGATTATGGAAATATAGACAATATTACATTGGAAGAAAAAGATTATCCTTTTGAATATAAGACTAATTATGAAATATTGTTAAATGAAATACTGAATAGTCCGGCAGATTTTATTGTTGCAGATACAGGTGATTTGCAGCGAATATATAGTTATAGTGCTTACATATCGGATGAAGATTTTCTAAATATTAGAAAGAAGATTCTTATAGATCTAGATAATTTCATAAGAGATTTAACTTCTTTCTTAGATAAAGATAATTCTTTATTGATTATTACAAGCCCTAACAGTGGAGATACCAATATAGATAAAAGTAGATTAGCTCCTATTATTTTATGGGGTGAAGGAATTGAAAAGGGAACTATGATGTCTTTAACTACCAATAGACAAAGCATAGTGACAAATTTAGATGTCGGACCCACTGTTATGAATTATTTGGATGCTACAACAGATAATATGTCAGGAAGCCCAATTGAGATAGTAAAAAAGGATATTGAGCTAAGGGATATAATTAAATTAAATAGGCAAATAAACACTACATCCAGAGTTAGATTTAATACCCTATATTATTATGGCTTTTTTTCAATGATTTTATTATCAATAGCTAGTATTATTGTACTTACTAAGATAAAGATGACAAATAGAATAGAAAATGCTCTTAAAGGATTTGTGGGCATTTTCCTCTTTATACCAAATGTCTTTTTAATGGTTTCGTTGTTTAAACCCGTTGAAGTATTCGTTTATGTAATAATTTTATTGAGTTTAATATTGTTGTCTTTTATTTTCATATGGAAAACTAAAGGCAATAAGAATCAACTAGTGTATATAGTGGGATTTTCTGTGTTTATAATATTTTTAGACTTAGTGCTCAAAGGTAGTATTAGTAAATATTCTGTACTATCTCATGATCCAATTATAGGGGCTAGATATTATGGCATAGGAAATGAGATGGTTGGTATTCTCTTAGGTTCAGTAACTTTACTTTCAGTTAAGATTTCTGAGAAAAACAATAATAATCTATTACCTGTCATTTTGTTTTTTATATCAGCAGTTCTTGTAGGACATCCACATTACGGTGCTAATGTTGGTGGGACCATGGCATTTATCATAGCAACATTTATTTATGCTTTTAGTTTTATGAATAAAGAAATAACAATTAAAAGAGGAGTTTATCTTTTACTCTCTATTGCAATACTTATATCTTTGCTAGGATATATAGATATAAAATTTAATTCTAATACAACACATTTAGGGAATTCTATTTTACTTATTAAAAATAATGGAATAGAATATCTGTTCGAAATTATTGCGAGAAAAGCACTTATGAATATTAAACTAATAGGTAATTCATTCTGGACTTATGTACTTTTATTTAATATGGTTTTTTATTTAATTGTATTTGATGGATTAAAGAAAATAAGTAATAAGGCAAGTATTGCATTGATAGCGGGCATGGCAGGAATAATTGGTGGATTTTTACTAAATGATTCTGGATTATTATTAGCTACCATAGCTATTAACTTAATATCTACAGGAATATATTTAGAATATATGTAAGAATAGGTGAAATAATTGGAAAAAACTAGATTAGGTAATACAGACATAGAAGTATCAAGACTTTGCTTTGGTTCACTAACAATGACTCCTTTTCAAGCAAATTTAAGTGTAAGTCAAGGAGCATATCTTATAGAATATGCCTATAACAAGGGAATTAATTTTATTGATACTGCTGAAATATATGAGAACTATAATTATATCAAAGCTGCATTAAAGGGTATAAAGAGAGAAGACTTTGTAATTGCTACTAAGACCTATGCGTATACAGCGGAAATGGCAAAACATAGCCTAGAATTAGCACTTAAAGAACTGGATACTGATTATATAGATTTATTTCTATTACATGAGCAGGAGAGCATCCATACTGTAAGAGGACATTTTGATGCTATAGAATACTTCTTGAAGGCTAAGAAAGAGGGTAAGATAAGGAGCATAGGATTATCAACTCATAGGATTGCCGGAGCAATAGCAGCTAGGGATGTAAAGGAAATAGAGGTAATTCATCCAATAGTTAATAAGTCTGGGATTGGAATCCAAGATGGAAATATTGAAGAGATGCTGAATATTTTAAAGGAAGTTCATGATTTAAGTAAGGGAATTTATGCTATGAAGCCATTAGGCGGAGGGCATTTAATTAAGGAAGCGGAATCTGCATTTAATTTTGTAAGATCAATTCCTTTTATTAATTCCATTGCTATTGGGATGCAATCTGTAGATGAAATTGATGCTAATATTCTTCTTCTTGAAAAAGGAATTATGGAGAAAGATGTTAAAGATAAATTATTAAATAAAAAAAGACGATTAATTGTAGCTGATTATTGTATTGCTTGTGGCAATTGTGTTAAGAGATGCAAGCAACAAGGTATTGAGATTATAAATGGAGTGGCGACTCCTAATGATAAATGTATTTTATGTGGATATTGTGCAAAGACATGTCCTGAATTTTGTATAAAGGTAATTTAAAAAGGGAGGTGAAGTATGGAGAGGATAATGGGACTAGATGTGGGGGATAAGACCATAGGTGTAGCAATATCTGATTTATTACAGATGACTGCACAAGGATTGACTACCATAAGAAGAGAAGGCAAGGCAAAGGATGAAGCTGCTTTGGAAGCAATTATTAATGAATACAATATTAATAAGGTAGTAATAGGTTTACCTAAAAACATGAATGGATCTTTAGGGCCACAAGGAGAAAAGACTATTAAATATGCTGAAAGGCTTAAAAATAAATTTAAATTAGAAATAATATATGAAGATGAGAGATTAACTACTATGGCAGCTGAAAAGATGCTTATATCAGGAGATGTGCGAAGAGATAAGAGAAAGACTGTAATAGATAAAGTTGCAGCCACTTTTATTTTACAATTATATTTAGATAAGAAAGGGAGTGTCTTATAGTGAAGGAGAGAATTCTTTTATTTGATGAACTAGGTAAGGAGCAAGAATTTATTGTTATAGCCACTTTTGGAATGGATGATGAGGATTATGCTGCGTTAATGCCAGTAGATGATATTGAGAGTCCAACTTATATCTTAAGGATGGAGACTGATGAGAATGGCGATATTCTTTTTGCAGGAATTGATGATGATGAAGAATTAGAAGATGCTATAGAAGCATATGAAGAAATGCAAAAGGAAAATTTACAGTAGTTGACAAAGTAAGTAAATAATAGTATGGTTAATATAGAATTATAGTCGGGTGAAAATATGGAAATTAATATGAATGCTATAAAAGAGAAACTTCAAAAGAGCGGATACAAACTCACAACACAAAGGCGAGGTATTTTAAAAGTTATTGTGGATAACTTTGATGAACATCTAAGCTGTGATGAGGTATATAGTTTTGTGAAAGATGATTATCCTGAGATAGGAATTGCCACAGTATATAGAACATTGCAGTTGTTTGAGAAATTGAATATAGTCGATAAATTAAATTTTGATGATGGATGTAGTAGATATGAGTTGAGTGCTGGTTCTGAGAATCATCACCATCATCATTTAATATGTTTGAATTGCGGAAAGGTTCAAGAGGTTAAACTAGATTTATTAGATTCATTAGAAGAAAAAATTGAGAGTGAGGGTATATTTACTATAGTAAATCATAACGTGAAGTTTTATGGATATTGTAGCAAATGCAAAAATAAATCCCTGTAGGGATTTATTTTTTGATAAATATTAATTTTACAAGATTAAAAACTACTATAATGGTAAAAATAAAGAGAAGAAAAGAGGAGTTGATATAATGAGGAAACCGAATAAACTTAAAATTATTCCTATTGGTGGAATGGGAGAAATAGGTAAAAATATTACTGCTATAGAGTACAAAGATGATATTGTTGTTATAGATTGCGGTATGACTTTTCCAGAAGATGAAATGTTAGGAATTGATATTGTAATTCCTGATGTAACATATCTAGTAAAAAATAAAGAAAAAATAAGAGGTATTGTTCTTACTCATGGACATGAGGATCATATAGGAGCATTGCCATATGTATTGACAAAATTAAATTTACCTATTTATGGAACCAAATTAACTTTAGGTATATTAGAGACTAAGTTAAAGGAACATAGGTTAAATAATGTAGTTAAGAATGTGGTAAAACATGGAGATGTTATAAAGCTAGGAAGCATGGATGTTGAATTTATAAAGACTGGTCACAGTATACCAGATAGCTCCGCTATAGCTATTCATACACCAATAGGTACAATAGTTCATACTGGTGATTTTAAAATTGATTATACACCAATTGATGGAGATGTCATAGACTTAAAGAGATTTGCTGAATTAGGGAAAAAAGGTGTATTAGCCTTGATGTCAGATAGTACAAATGCTGAGAGACCTGGATATACTATGAGTGAAAAAACCGTTGGTGCTACATTTAACGATATTTTCTCCAATCATAAGCATAGAATAATAGTAGCTACTTTTGCATCAAATGTGCATAGAATTCAACAAATAATAAATGCTGCTGAACAAAATAATAGAAAAGTAGTTTTATCAGGTAGGTCTATGCTTAATACCATAGGCGTAGCATCAGAACTAGGGTATCTTCATATGAAAGAAGATACATTAATTGATATTAATGATATGAACAAATATAATAGTGATCAAATTGCTGTAATAACTACTGGTAGCCAAGGGGAACCAATGTCTGCTCTTTCTAGAATTGCTGCCTCAGAGCATAAAAAGATTCAAATTCAACCAGGAGATTTGGTTATATTATCTGCCACGCCAATACCAGGAAATGAAAAAACTGTTTCTAAAGTTATTAACAATTTAGTTATGCGAGGAACAGAAGTTATATATGAAGCCCTAGCAGATGTTCACGTATCAGGTCATGCTTGTCAGGAAGAACTAAAGTTAATGCAAACTTTAGTTAAACCTAAATTTTTCTTACCAGTACATGGTGAGTTTAGACACTTGAAGAAACATGCAGAGATAGCAGAGTCATTAGGCACACCTAAGGAAAATATATTTATTCTTGAAAATGGGTCAGTATTAGAATTAACAAAAGATGAGGCTAAATTAGGTGGCACAGTGCCTTCTGGTAATATACTAGTTGATGGCTTAGGAATTGGAGATGTAGGGAATATTGTTTTAAGGGATAGAAAACATCTATCAGAAGATGGTTTAATTGTTGTAGTTGTTACAATGAGTAAGAAAGAAGGAATTGTAGTAGCGGGACCTGATATTATATCTAGAGGTTTTGTATATGTTAGAGAATCTGAAGATCTAATGGAAGAGGCTAGAAACATTGTGAAATCAGTTCTTTTGGATTGCCAAAAGAAAAATATAACTGATTGGGCTACTCTTAAATCAAATATTAGAGATACTTTAAGAAATCATCTATATGGAAAAATAAAAAGAAACCCAATGATACTACCAATAATAATGGAAGTATAATATTATCCCTGGTATGGATTTATACCAGGGATTTTGATATAATAGATTAGAATAATTTATAAAGGGGGCAATTCTATGGGATTACGATTATTTCTATATTTAGGAATACTGCTATTAGGTGGAGTAATTGGTTATAAAGATAAAGTTAGTGAAAAACTACAACAAAATTTAAATACAATTCAAAATGTTTGTCTGCTGTTTTTATTATTTGTAATGGGAATTACCATAGGAATAAATAGTGATATAATTTCTAATATATTATCAATAGGATTTAAAGCAGGAATAATATCAATTTTTACAGTAGTTTTTAGTATAATCTCTGTATATTTAGTAAAAAGATTAATTGGATTGGAGAGTGATAAGGTTGAGTCTTAAGATATTTCTTTCAGTATTATTAGGAGCAGGGGCAGGGTTTTTCTTTTTACCACCTTCCTTTTCGTCAAATATTGGAATTATTATAGATATTGGGCTTATGCTATTATTATTTTTTGTAGGTATGGATATTGGGAAGCAAAAAGATGTTTTTGTGAAAATAAAGAAGATGGGGTTAAAAATATTATTAGTGCCTTTTGCTGTTATAGTTGGTTCAGTGGTAGGAAGTATGATTGCAGGGATACTTCTCAAAATGCCAATAAATGAAGCTGGAGCCATAGGGGCAGGATTAGGGTGGTATACTTTAAGTTCTACTATGCTTTTAGCAGATGGATATATAGAACTTAGCGCATTGGCTTTTTTAGCAAATGTGTTTAGGGAGGTAATTGGATTAATTACTATACCATTAATAGCAAAATATATTGGTAAATTAGAATCCGTATCAGCAGCAGGAGCAACTGCTATGGATACTTCACTTCCAATTATTTCTTCTTCAACTGATCCACAGACTACAATAGTTGCATTTATTACAGGAGTAATTTGCACAACGGCTGTGCCGATAATATTGCCAATTATATTAAAACTTTAGGGGACAAATTTTATTTATTTCTATACGAAGGAGGTAATTATGAATACTAAATATTTAACCAAAGCAAGTTTAATTGCTGCACTTTATATTGTACTTGTTCTAATTCAGATGTTGCCATTCCCAATTATGAATCTAACCTTTGGGCCAATACAACTTAGAATAGCAGAAGGACTTGCATTGCTGCCATTGGTGGAGGCTGCAGCTGTTCCTGGTGTTTTTGTTGGGTGTCTATTATCTAATTTGTTATTAGCTTCATATTCAGGATTTGGATTAGTAGATATACTAGGGGGTAGTCTAGTTACTTTAATTGCTGCTTACTTAACACGAAGAATGAGGAGTAAAATAACTGGTATAATTCCTCCAGTAGTATTAAATGGATTAATTGTATCTATTTGGGTATCATATTTTACAAAGGTACCATATTTAATTACTGTACTAGGCATAGGAGGAGGAGAGCTAGTATCAGTAGCATTATTTGGTAGTTTAATTTTATCTGTTTATGAAAAAGCAACAGATTTAAAAGAATATTAGGAACTATAAATATTTAATAGTGAAAAGTGAATAGTTTTAAAAGATTATATGCTTTAAATATTCATTATTGGTTATTAATTAATAACTGAGTTAATGGGGTGGAAAAATGGAAAAAGCTAAGACTAAGAAGAAAAAGAGAAAAGGAAAGAAACATACTGGATTTATAATAATATTATTAATACTTGTAGGTTTTGGGATTGGTAGTTTAAGTGTGCTGGATTATTATAAACAAGCATTAGGGCCTATGTCTGAAAATAATCCTCTAGAAATAAGGGTTGTCATTCCTGAAGCAAGTTCCTCTGGAAAAATAGCTGATATTCTGCATGAAAATGGTCTTATAAAGAATCAGTTTGTATTTAAATATCAGATTAAGGCCAAAGGAGTAGGCAGCAAACTTAAGGCAGGAGAATATAGTTTATCTACAGATATGGACTTAGAGACTATTATAGATAAATTAACAACGGGAACTAAAAGTTATAATACAGTGAGATTTACAATACCAGAGGGCTATGAAATGCGACAAATGGCAGATAAACTTTCTAATGAGGGAATTGTTGATAAAGATAGATTCTTAGAATTAGTATCAAAGAAGGTTAATTTTGAAGATAAATATACTTTTTTAAAAGAGTTAGATGACGAACAAGGACTTGAAGGATTTTTATTTCCTTCAACTTATGAAATATATGTAGGGTCATCAGAGGAAGAAGTAATAGAAAAAATGTTATCTCAATTTGCAAAAGTATATAAGGAATATGTGGAGCCAAAGTTAAATGACTTTAATTTTACTCTAAATGAAGCTATAACTTTAGCTTCAATAGTTGAAAGAGAAGGAAAATTGGATTCAGAAAGACCAATAATGTCAGGAGTATTTCACAATAGATTAGAAAAAAACATGATGTTGCAATCATGTGCCACAGTTCAGTTTATTTTAGGTGAGAGAAAAGCGATATTAACTAACGAAGAAACGCGTATACCTTCACCATATAATACCTATATAAATACAGGATTACCACCCGCTCCAATTGCTTCACCAGGAGAAGCTTCTTTAATAGCTGCTGTAAATCCTGCAGAAGTAGATTATTTATTTTTTGTATTAACAGGAGAGGATGGCAGTCATACTTTTACTAAGACTTACCAAGAACATCTTAACGCAAAACCATAGAAATAAAGAGGATGATATGATTGAATCAAATAAATGAAGAGTACATTGAAGATTATATAAGGAGCTTATTGCCACCAAACAATGAAAAATTAAGAATAATGGAGCAGTATGCTAATGAAAACCATGTACCTATTGTGCAACCAGAGGTTGCACAATTATTAAAGGTACTATTGAAATTAAAGGATCCTAAGAATATTTTAGAGATAGGTACAGCCATTGGGTATTCATCTTTAGTTATGGCAGAGAGTACTTCAAAGGATTGTAAAATCACAACTATAGAACGTCGTAAAGATATGATAGAATTAGCAATGGAAAATATAACTAACACAAAATATTTGGGTAGAATTAACATTTTAGAAGGGGAAGCTGAAGATGTATTAGTTAACTTAGAAGAAAAATATGATTTTATATTTTTAGATGCAGCTAAGGGTCAATATATGGATTTTTTTAATAAATGTATAAAAGTTCTTCAACCAAATGGTATTATTATATCTGATAATGTACTATATAAAGGAATGGTTGCAACTGATAAGCTAGTTATTAGAAGAAAAAAAACGATTGTAAAAAGGCTTAGACAATTTTTACAATATATAAATCAAATTGAAGGTTATACTTCCTCCGTGATACCAATTGGAGATGGAGTTGCCATAACTTACAGAGAGGAGTAATATTTTGAATAATATAGAATTATTAGCACCAGCAGGAGATTTAGAAAAACTCAAAATGGCGATTATATACGGGGCAGATGCAGTTTATCTTGGTGGAGATAGCTTTGGTCTTAGAAAAGCATCGAAGAATTTCTCAATTGAACAAATCGAAGAAGGAATAAAATTTGCTCATGAAAGAGGAAAGAAAGTATATATTACATTGAACATTGTGCCTCATGATGAAGACATGAAAGGCTTGGAGGAATATGTAACCAAGCTTTATGAAATAAATACTGATGCAGTTATTGTATCTGATCCAGGGATGTTTTCAGTGATTAGGAGGACAGTACCTAATCTACAAATTCATTTAAGTACCCAGGCATCTGTAACTAATTACGAAACAATTATGTTTTGGTATAACCTTGGAATAAGAAGAATAGTCCTAGCAAGAGAATTGTCATTTAAAGAGATAGAAGAAATGACGGAAAGACTTCCAAAGGATTTAGAAATTGAAACCTTTGTACATGGTGCAATGTGTATGTCCTATTCAGGTAGATGCTTAAT
>CAZIII010000049.1:0-12578 GCA_964539425.1 uncultured Tissierellaceae bacterium
GAAGCTTTTATTCATGGGGCTCTTTGTGTTTCATATTCTGGACAATGTTTAATGAGTAGTATGATTGGTGGAAGAAGTGGGAATAGAGGCAAATGTGCTCAACCATGTAGAATGCCATCTAGCTTGGTGGATAATAATGGGAATGTGATTAAAGAATGGGATAAGAAGCATATACTTAGCCCAAGAGATTTGAATACATTGGAAGACATTGAAAAAATAATTGAAAGTGGGATTATATCCTTAAAAATAGAAGGCAGAATGAAAAGACCGGAGTATGTTGCTACTGTTGTAAAAAACTATAGGAAAGCTATAGATGAAGGTAGCAAAAATTTGTCAATTGATGATAAAAGAGATGTTGAGCAAATATTTAATAGAGGATTTACCAGAGGCCTAATGTTTGGGGATTTTGGTAGGGACCTAATCACTGTTGAGAGACCAGACAATAGAGGAGTTTTACTGGGTAAAGTAGCAAGGGCAGATAAATATAATGTATTTGTCTTACTACAAGAAGATATAGATGAAGGAGATGGAATGGAATTTATCACTGTAAACGGTGAATACAAAGGTATAAAGGCTCCATTCTCTGGAAAAAAAGGAACTACAATGAAAATAGAAAAGCCTGGTTATATATTAAATGATACTTTAGTATATAAGACTTCCAGCGTAAAACTATTAAGTGATGCTAAGGCAAGCTATCAAACAGAAAAAGTAAAAAACCCTATTGATATGGAAATAAATATAAACATAGATGATAATCCAAAATTAATGATTATGTATAGGGGCAAGATGGTTACTGCTGTTGCAGAATCCAAAGTAGAAAAGTCTGAAAGGGTAGCCCTTTCAAAAGAAAAAGTAATAGAGCAATTATCAAAACTTGGGGACACTACTTATAGCCTTAATAATATAAATATCAACCTTGATGAAGGAGCATATTTACCAGTATCTACACTAAATCTCCTAAGGAGAGAGGCTATTGAAAAGCTAGATAAATTAGTAGAAAATACTAATCATAGAAAACCTATAGATACTAAGGAATTTCATGAGATAAAGAAGAGCTTTTTTGAATTTAAGGATAAGAGAAAAAATAAGGTTAATAACATTAGTGTAAGAGTCAACACAATGGATCAATTTAATCAACTTGATCTAGATAAGTTAGATAGGGTTTATTTAGGTTTCTATGAAAACATAGAAAAGGCAGTTAAAAAAGCAAAAGATCAAGACAAAGAAGTTTATGTCTGGACTGATAAAATAATATATCAAGAGGGATTAGACAATCTAGGTGAAATCATTGAGACTATAGAGAAAGATATAGATGGTATATCCGTATCAAATCTTGGAAGTCTAAAATATATGAAAGATAGATTCGATTTAAAGATTCATGGAGATATTGGGCTTAATGCATTCAATAGCTTTACAATGGATTATCTTGATAAAATTGGCCTTGGCAGCATAACTTTATCACCAGAACTAAATTTAAATCAAATTAAAAAGGTTAACGAAGGTTCAAATGCCTTTACTGAAGCTATTGTTTATGGATATCTACCAGTTATGGTAACTAAACACTGTCCAATGTCTTTGGTTAAGGGATGTAAAAATGATAAAGCTTGTGGAAGTTGTCAGTACGCTAAGGGATATGGAATAAAAGACAGAATGAATATCACATTTAAGATGGATAGAAGAGACGGATTTACAAATATCTATAATTCTGTACCCTTAATGGTATTAGATAATCTAAAACAGATATATAACAGCGGAGTGTCCATGGCAAGAATAGACTTTACAACTGAGTCAAGGAACATAAGGAGTATTCAAAGAGCCTTCTATGATTATAGCAAGGGTATAATAGATGATAATGGTGCAAGAGAATTTATAGAAAGTTTTAGAGAAAATACTAGCATAACAAATGGTCACTATTTTAGAGGCATACTGTAAATGAGGTGAATATATGAATGCAAAGACTTTAAAAGCATTAGAATATAATAAGATTATTGAAATTTTAATTGGAAAAGCAGAATCACAATTAGGCAAAGATAAGATAGAAGAAATAGTACCTTTAACTGATATTGAAGAGATTGAGTTTCTTCAAAAACAAACGGAAGAGGGATATACCCTTATGATAAAAAGAGGAAATCCTCCTCTTTATGGTATTCATAGTATAGCTCCAGAGGTTAAAAGAGTAGAGATAGGTGGCTCTCTTAGTCCTGGAGGACTACTTAAGGTATCTGATTCATTAAGAGTATCTAGAGGATTGAAAGGATATATCAAGGAGTCAAAGGATGATAAGGTTTCTTCATATCCTATAATCGAAGGATTGGTAGAGGACCTTAGAATATTTAAGCATATTGAAGATGAAATAAATAATGCTATTATATCTGAGAATGATATATCGGATAATGCCAGTTCTACTCTTAGAAATTTGAGAAGACAAATAATTAGCAAAAATGAATCCATAAAAGATAAGTTAAATTCAATTATTAATTCTCAATCAAATAAAAAATACCTTCAAGATAATATAGTAACAATGCGAGAAGGCAGGTATGTAATACCAGTTAAATCTGAGAATCGTGGGCATGTACCTGGATTAGTACATGATATGAGCTCAAGTGGTGCAACTATATTTGTTGAACCTATGGTTATAGTTAATTTAAATAATGAACTTAGAGAACTGGAATTAAAAGAAAGAGAAGAGATAGAAAGAATTCTTAGGGAACTATCAAACTTAGTTGCCCAGGAAGCAGATAGTATCTTAAATAATCAAAAAATCCTTCAAGAGTTGGATTTTATCTTTGCAAAAGGAAAACTAGCTCTTGAGATGAAAGCTATTAGGCCAATCTTAAATGAAAAGGGATATATAAATATAAAAAAAGGTAGACATCCTATATTAGATGTTAAAAAAGTTGTGCCAATAGATGTATATATGGGGAAGGATTTCAATTCTCTAATTATTACAGGACCAAATACTGGGGGTAAAACAGTTACATTAAAGACAGTAGGTTTACTTACTTTGATGGCTCAATCTGGGCTTCATATACCTGCTGATTTTAATTCTGAGATAGCTATATTCAATCAAGTATTTGCAGATATTGGAGATGAACAAAGTATTGAACAATCCTTATCAACTTTTTCATCCCATATGGTAAATATAGTGGATATATTGGAGAAGGTTGAATATAATAGTTTAATATTATTTGATGAGCTTGGCGCAGGAACAGATCCAACAGAAGGAGCAGCTCTTGCCATGTCAATATTAGATCGTTTGCTAAAGTTAAATGTTAGAACTATTGCTACAACCCACTATAGTCAATTAAAAATATACGCATTAACTACTGAAAAGGTAAGAAATGCATCTGTAGAGTTTGATGTGGAGACCTTAAGTCCTACTTACAAATTACTCATTGGAGTGCCAGGGAAGTCAAATGCCTTTGAAATTTCTAAAAGGCTGGGACTACAAGAATATATTATTGATTATGCTAGGGAATTAATTTCCAATGAAAACGTAGAATTTGAAGATGTACTACAGGCCATGGAAAAGGATAGATTAGCAACTGAGGAGAATAGAGCTGAGGCAGAAAGATATAGACTAGAAGTTGTAAAATTAAAGGAAGATTTGGCCATAGAGAAGGCTAAGACTAAGGAAATGAGAGATAAGATCCTTCAAAAAGCTAAGGAAGATGCTAGGGGTATACTAAGAGCAGCTAAGGATGACGCAGATTCTATAGTAGGTGAGCTAAGAGAAATATCATCAGATATAGAAAAAGATAGAAATAAAAAGATTCAAGAAGTACAGGATAAATTAAAGGCCAAACTAAACAAGGTTGAAGGGGAAGTTTCAGCTAATGTTTTAAATGTAAAAGCCAAAAAGCCGCCAAAGAATCTTAAGGCTGGTGAAACTGTAGAAGTCTTGGCATTTAATCAAAAAGGAACTGTACTTGATGAACCTGATGATAATGGAAATGTTAGAATTCAGGTGGGTATAATGAAAATAACAGCTCATATAACTACCTTGAGACGAGCAAGTTCAGATGAAGAGGAAAGAGTTCGTGGATCTAACAAAACAATAATGAGCTCTAAATCTAAAGATATAAGTCCTGAAATTGATTTAAGGGGAAAAAATTTAGATGAAGCTTTTCTAGAACTAGATAAATACCTAGATGATGCATATATTGCTGGATTAAAGCAAATAAATATAATTCATGGCAAAGGTACTGGAGTCCTAAGAGATGGAATAAAAGGCTATCTAAGAGGTCATAAACATGTTAGAACATCTAGGTTAGGTGTATATGGTGAAGGCGGAGATGGAGTTACAATAGCAGAAATAAAATAGACTACATTATAAAGTTTTCACAAATAAACCTTGTATTTATCTATATAATACTGTATATTATATAGTAATAATTATATAAGAATTCGTAGATTGAGAGAGTAGGATATTAACTATAGAAAAGCGAACTGGGACGGTGTGAGCCAGTGTATAGAAAATATTTGAAGAGAACTCAGGAGAATATATCTGAAATGAGTAGGATATTACGCTAGTAGCGTTAAAATTTCGAGTGGGCATGTATATGCCAACAAGAGTGGTATCACGGGTTAGCTCTCGTCTCTTATTTTAGAGACGGGAGCTTTACTATTTTAAGGAGGTTGTAAAGATGTTAAATTTTAGAGAAGAAGTTGTTAAGTTAATTCAGTCTCAAGTAGATGCTCTTACAGAAGAAGAAATATCTTCTTTAATAGAAGTGCCACCATCATATGATATGGGTGATTATGCTTTTCCAGTATTTAGATTAGCAAAAGCTTTTAGAAAGGCACCGCCAGTAATAGCTGAGGAATTAGCAGGAAAATTTGGAGAAAACCAGTACTTTGAAAAAATAGAGAATAAGGGACCATATCTAAATTTCTTTATTAATAGAGATAAGCTTACTGAAAGCACTATAAATGAAATAAAAGAAAAACAGACTAAATACGGTGCTTCCAATATGGGAAATGGCAAAACCGTTATAGTTGAATATTCATCACCAAATATTGCAAAGCCTTTCCATATTGGTCATATTAGAACAACAGTTATAGGGAATGCATTATACAAGATATATACTTTCCTAGGATTTGATACGGTAGCTATCAATCATCTAGGAGATTATGGAACTCAATTTGGGATGCTTATTTCTGCATATAAAAAATGGGGAGATAGAGAAGTAATCGAATCTGATCCTATAAATGAGTTATTAAAATTATATGTTAGATTTAATGCAGAAGCAGAAGAACATGAAGAACTAAGGGATGAAGCAAGATATTGGTTTAAAGAATTGGAAAATGGTAATGAAGAAGCCAAATCATTATGGGAATGGATTAGGGAGATAAGCCTTAAGGAATTTAACAAGGTATATGGTATGTTAAATATTAAGTTTGATTCCTATGCTGGTGAATCTTTTTACTCAGACAAAATGCCTGCAGTAATTGAAGAATTAAAATCAAAGGGATTATTGAAGGAATCAGAAGGAGCATATCTAGTAGACTTAGAAGAGCATGGCATGCCACCAGCACTTATTATGAAAAGTGATGGATCCACCTTATATACTACTAGGGATATTGCAGCAGCTTTCTATAGGAAAAAGACATATGATTTCTATAAAAATATATATGTGGTAGCTTCACAACAAAATCTTCACTTTAAAGCTTGGATGAAAGTAATAGAGCTTATGGGACATGAATGGGCAAAGGATTGTATCCATATACCTTTTGGAATGGTAAGCTTGGAAGATGGGACCTTGTCTACTAGAAAAGGGAGAGTTGTATTCCTAGAGGATGTTTTAAATAAAGCAGTGAACAATACGCTAGATATAATAAATGAAAGAAATCCAAAACTAGAGAATAAAGAGGAAGTAGCAAAACAAGTTGGGATAGGTGCTGTAATATTCCAAGAATTGTTCAACCAAAGAATTAAAGACTATGTTTTCTCTTGGGATAGAACATTGAGTTTTGAAGGTGAAACTGGTCCTTATGTTCAATATACTCATGCAAGGATAAATTCCCTTCTTGAAAGAGGAGAATTTAATATTGAAGATAAGGTAGATTATAGTCTTCTAAATTCAGATGAAGAGATAAATATTACTAGACTTTTATATGATTTCCCTAAGGTAGTAGTAGATTCTATGGAAAAAAATGAACCATATTTTATTACTAGACATATAATTGAAATAGCAAAGGCTTATAATAAATTCTATAATGCTTGCCCAATAATTACAGATGATATAGAACTTAAAAAAGCAAGACTTATGCTATCATTTGCAACTAAGACTGTAATAAAAACTGGACTAGATTTGCTTGGAATGGAAGCACCAGAAAGAATGTAGATAGATGGAAAATATAAATCTAGAACAATTGTTGTTAAATGTATTTAGAGAAGACTTTAATAGGAATAAAAGATTTAGTTATATATCACAATTAACAGTAATTACAGTTAAGGCATTAATACCCATGATGGATGAACATGGGATTAGAATTGACTATACAAGGTTTGAAGAAGAATTAAAACTCTGGATAAACTATAGAAATGGTGAAAACTCTTCCTTGTTAAATACACAAGGAAGAGTAAATCCCCAGATATATTGGATAGAAAAAGATGATTCATTGATTTGTAGAATAATACCCTTAGTATTGGTAAACCAGGAGTATAGAGTAGTAGAAGAAGAAACAATAAAAAATGTATTATTTACAACGGGTAATTTGCAAAGTCTTTTCGATTCAATATATACTGGATACTTACTATATTTAGTCCTCAATAAGGAAGAAAATATAATAGAAAAGATTAAGGAAAACATTATAGGGTTCTCCCAAAGAGAGTTTATGGATAAATATGAAAAGTACTATAAAGTTGGAATATTAGATTATCCAGGGAAATTTAAAATAGAATTTGAAAAAGAAAGAATACATTTATTAAATACTTTAAATGGAATTAAAAACAATAGATTTGCTTATTTAGAAGATTGCATAGATGTTTTGAACAAAGTAGAGTCAGAGACTTTTGTAGCTAGCATCTTATATGATTTTATGTATTTAAAAAATCCAGAATGTGATATTCCGAAGTTTTATACCAATCTAGGAAATTATGGTTTAAGACTACGAAAGTCTAGGATAGATCCTGCTCAATTAGTGATAAAAGAATATATTTTACCAGATGTTTTTTCATATGCTGAAGGTGAGGTGTTTTTTCATTCCTTACTTGGTGATACAAAAGTAACAAAAAAAGAAGTAAAGGGCAATAGCCTTACTTCTCTAATCCAAACCAAAACTGGTATGTACTTGTTTAAAAGATAGACCCCTAGATGGGTCTATTTTTTTAGATAATCTAGAAACTCTTCTTGGCTAATTTCCGACAAAGAAGCAAGTTCCTCCAATATATTCTCTCTTAGATTTAAAAAGTCATTTATTTTAGTATTAATGCCTGTATATTCCAAGGCTTCAATAATTAAAAGCATATCATCCTTAGACATTTCTTGAATAGAAATTTTATCAAACTCTCTCATGAATTATCTCCTTTCTTGTCATATTATACAATCTATTCTATAAGAATTTTGTCAAAAGTTCAATGGTTAATCTAAATAATTAGTGATTTTATAGTGTATAAGACTTAAAAGTAGTGTTATAATGTATTTAATACAAAAAAAGGAAGGTATAAAGATGAATGTAATACTAAGTACACTGAATTCAAAATTCATTCACTCGTGCTTATCTATTAGATATTTAAAGGAATATGTTTCTGATTTAATTGATATGGAAATTAGAGAATATACTATAAATCAAAGTTTGGATTCTATAATTGGAGATCTATATAAAAGCAATCCTGATGTTATAGGGTTTTCTACTTATATATGGAACCTATCAGAAACTTTAGAGATAGCTCAAACTCTAAAAATAGTAAATCCTAAGTTAAAGATAATGCTAGGTGGACCAGAAGTTTCTTTTGATGGAGAGAAGATTATTGAAAATAATCCTTTTATTGATTTTATAGTATACGGTGAGGGAGAAGAGACATTTAGGGAACTGATAGGCAGTTTCATGGATAATAATGAAGATTATTCTAGTATAAAGGGATTAATCTATAGTGAAGGGAATAGAGTGATTAAAAATTCTCCAAGGCCATTGCTTGGCGATTTAAACACAATTCCATCACCTTATAAAGGTTTAGGTAATGAATTTGAAAACAAGATAATATACTTTGAAAGTTCTAGGGGATGCCCTTTCAATTGTGAATTTTGTCTTTCCTCAACTATTAAAGGGGTAAGATATTTTGAAATAGAAAGAGTTAAGGAAGAATTAAACAATCTTATAGAAGCTAAAGTGCGACAAGTTAAATTTGTGGATAGAACTTTCAACGCTAATAAAGAATATGCAATGGAGATAATGAACTTCATTATAGATAAGAATCCAGAAAATATTAATTTTCATTTTGAGGTTACAGCACATTTACTTGATCGAGAGATGATGGACTTTTTATCAACGGTAAAAGAAGGTTTATTCCAATTTGAAATAGGAGTGCAGTCAACTAATACCACCACAATAGAGGCAATTGGGAGAATTACTGATTTTAAAAAACTAAGAGAGATTACTAAGGAAATAAAATCATACAAAAATATTCATCAGCATTTAGACCTCATTGCTGGACTTCCTTACGAAGGATATAGTTCATTTAAGCAATCATTTAATGATGTCTATGAAATTAGACCTGAAAAGATTCAATTAGGATTCTTAAAATTACTAAAGGGTTCCGGCTTAAGGAATGATCAAGATAAATATGGATTTAAGTATTTGGATAAGCCACCATATGAGGTCCTAGAGAATGATTTTATAAAATATACGGAGATACTTAAACTGAAATCTATAGAAGAATTAGTAGACAAATATTATAATGAAGGCTATTATGAAAACTCTTTGGAATATATAGTCACTAATCATTATGATGATGCCTTTGATTTCTATGAGGATTTCTCTTTATTCTGGGATGTAAAGGAATATAATAAAGTTTCAAATAGTAGAAATAGGTTATATGAAATATTAATAGAGTTTTATAAGTATAAAGGCTTTAATGACTTTCTTATATTCGTTGAATTGTTAAGATTTGATTTTATTAAAAACAATAAGGATTCTAAAATGCCTATAGGTATGAAGCCTGTTGAAGGAGATTTAGATCAAAAGAGTATTCATGAAATATTAAAGGATGAAAGAGTAATCAGTGAATATTTGAAGGAGTATGAAGATGTACCAACTAAAAAAGCAATTAAGAATGTAGCTTTTGGAACATTTGGAGTTGACGTATTTAAAATAATTAATAATGGTTATAATCATAATGGTGAAGATAAGCAAGTGAATATTTTATTTGTTTATCAAAAGGGAGTTATAAATAGGTGTAAGACCTATGATATTAGCCATATTGTAAGGGAGATGATTTAATTGGATATTTTACAAGATTTTTTATTGATTAATAAGCAAACTATGAAGAAGTCAATCTCTAGTTTGCTAAGTAATTTGCCTATTATTTTTACTGGGATAGTATATGTAGCAATAAATATTGTTATTTATAGGGTTGTATTGACTTTGTTTACTGGTGTACTATCCATATTTGCTGGAATTATATTAGCAATATTTAGCGCAAGTATGATTTCTAATTATTTATATCTTCTATTTAATGTAATAAATTATAATAAAATAACATTTCAAGATTTTAAAGATGGGTTTACGTATTTTCTTAGAAAGATATATACAATATTCTTTTTTGCATGGATAGGAAGTTTCCTGTTAGATGCTGTTAGTGGGATACTAGGTTCAAATTCTTATATTTTAAGTATAATCATTAGCATCTCAGTATTAGTTATATTGAATGCTTTGCCAGAGACTTTGTATTTAAAGACCATAGAACCTATGGACAGTATAATTTATGCTTTTGAATTTATGAAGGAGAATTGGCTGAATTGGTTGATGCCAAATGTGGTGCTTTACGCTGTCTTGTTTTTACTAACAGGTAGCATTGTAACAGATTTATTTGCTACTCATATATTTACAGGATTCAGTTTAAATATAATAAGTATTGCTAAGTATTTATTAGGGCAAGTCTTATTTTCTTTCCTAATGATTTATAGAGGGCATCTGTATAAGCTTTTAAGTACTAGCACTAGAAGAAAAAGAATGTATATGAATAAATTTTAATTAGAAGGTGAATATATGGATATTATTAATGAGTATTTTAAAAAAATGGCAGATAAGGTTGCCTTTGTTGAACTAAAGGAAGATGCAACAGTAAATATTAAAGGCTATCCTAGAGATAAGTCTATTCCCCTACCAATATTGACTGATGTACTTGTAAATGAGGTTAAGGAAGGGAGTCTTGAAGAAGAAGTAAAATTATCCTATATAATAGATGGTATTATTTATTTAATAGGTACAGACAAAGATTTTGTTCACTTACAAGCTTATAAGAATATCCTCCTGGGATTTACTGATAAAATTGAGGAATATGTATTTTATGAGGGAATTAAGCTATTGGATAAAAATGATTATGACAATGGTGCTGTTTATTTTAGGGCATTAAAGCTTATTAATCCAGAGAATATTAATGGAATATTTAACTATTCTCTTGCATTAGAACAAATAGCAAAGGAATTTTTGAATAAGGAAGATGAGGAAAAAGGCAGTGAATTTTTGACTAAATCAACTGGAGAATTAGAAACCATATTAGACTTAGACGACAAATATCCACTTGCTTATTATAAACTAGGTTACCACTATAGTTTTTTTGGACAATATATAAAAGCAAAGCTTATTTGGACAAAGTATTTGACTTTGGATAAGGACGAGCTTAGATTACAAGAAATAAGAGAAGAGATTGATCTTATAGAAAACAATGTAGCCATAGAATCAGGGCTTACCTATTTGTCTCATGGTCAATTTGATAAGGCACTTGAAATATTCTTGAAGTTATTGGTAAGCTACAATAAATGGTGGGAACTTAAGTACTTTATAGGTGCTTGTTATAAAGGTCTTGCTGATTATGAACTAGCTATCGATTACTTCTATGAAGCCTTAGAAATCAACGAAGCTGAATCTGATATTTACAATGAACTGGGTATTTGTTTTTACTCAATAGGAGATATAGATAGGGCAATAGAAGTGCTTACATTAGGAATTGAGAATATTGTTGATGATTATAAGCTTTTATTTAATAGAGGATTAGGATATATTCAATTAGGACAATTAAATAATGCTTATATAGATATAAGTAAAGCAGTAAGTTTAAACCCGCAGGATGAAAACATGATCATTCAGAAGGAAAAACTAGAGGAGTTATTATAACAATACATTTTGGAGGGATAACTATGGGAATTATAAAACTAGAAGAATTACTGAAATTAAAAGGTAAAGGGAAAATGAAGCTTGCAGTTGTAGCATCTCATGATGAAGAAGTACTTGAAGCAGTTGTCGAGAGCTGTAGATTGGGAATTTCAGAACCCATACTTATTGGAGATAAGGAAAAGACAATTGCAATAGCAGAAGAAAAGGGACTAGATATTAGCGGATATAAAATAATAGATGAAAAAGACCTAAATTTGGCAGCAGAAATTGGGGTTAAAATGGTTTCCAATGGAGAAGCTAATTTTATTATGAAAGGGTTAGTAGATACTTCGATATTATTAAAAGCTGTTTTGAATAAAGAATGGGGACTTAGAACTGAATCATTATTATCTCATGTAATGGTGTATCAAATACCTAGCTATGATAAATTAATCTACCTATCAGATGGAGGCATGAATTTACAACCTACATTAGAAGACAAAGTTAAGATTATAGAGAATGCTGTTATGGTAGCAAAGGCATTAGGAAGTAAAGAAGTTAAGGTAGCTTGTTTAGCAGCTAAGGAAAAAGTAGATTCAAAGATGATAGCTACAGTAGAGGCAAATAAGTTAAAAATCATGTGCGAAAATGGTAAGTTCTCTGAAGGAACTATAGTTGATGGGCCAATGGCATTAGACTTAGCAGTATCTTCTACTTCTGCTGCAGTTAAGGGATATAAATCTCCAGTAGCAGGCGATACGGATATACTCTTAGTTCCAAATATTGAAATGGGTAATGGGATAGGTAAGAGCATTACTTATTTCGCTGGTGGTAAATCTGCGGGTATAATAATGGGAGCTAAGGTTCCTATAGTATTAGTATCAAGAGCGGATGATCATGAAACAAAACTCTACTCAATTGCCCTAGGAAGTGCAGTAGCAGCAAATATAGGTTAGTGATAAATAGCAGTGTAAAGTGACCAATGAATTAAAATTGTAAACTTTTTCAAAAAAGATATTGACTTTATATTGAAAAACCTGTATTATAATAAAAGTCGGCTGCGACAGTGAACAAAACAAATCGAAAAAATGATTTAAAAAAGTTTAAAAAAACAGTTGACTTTAGTAACAAAACATAGTATTATAGTAAAAGTTGGCTGAGACATTAAACAAAATAAATCGAAAAAACGATTTAAAAAAGTTTAAAAAAACAGTTGACAGCAAATGAAAAATTTGCTATACTAAACAAGTCGCCTCGTG
>CAZIII010000050.1:0-12135 GCA_964539425.1 uncultured Tissierellaceae bacterium
GAAATACTAGTACCTAAAGCAAGGCCTGCAGCTCCCATATATTGTGATAACCAAAGATCTAAAACAACATTCACAAAAAGTGAAAACAAGCTAATTATAACTGGGGTTATCATTTCACGTAATGAATAATAAACCCTTGTAATTAAGGGATAAATTGCCATGGCTGGAAGACCTATTCCATAATATCTTAATATATTGGCTGTAAAAAAAGATGCTTCAGCATCAAAGGCCCCTCTTTCGAAGAATATTTTAACTATTGGACCTGGTATCAAAATTAAAATAACAGATATAGGTAAGGTTAAAATTAATGTGGACTTAATATATTTCTTTGCCTCTGCTTTTAGGCTTTCCTCATCACCCTTATTATAGATTTCAGACATAATAGGAAAAAGAACCGTTACTATGGCGGATATAAACAATACTAAAAATAAATTAATTATATCATTTGCGTAGCTTAATTCTGCAATACTACCAGTTGGAAGAGTAGAAGCTATTGCAGTATCCACTGCATTATTTACTTCATTGATACTAATTCCTACTAAAATAGGTAAAAATACGGTAATAATCTTAAGGAGATATCCATCTCTCCAGTCCAGCCTTAGATCATATTTATAGCCCATTTTTATCATAGCTTTAAAAATATAATATATTTGAGAAATAATTGCAAAACTTCCTACTACCATAAATCCCTGTACTCCAAATCTCTCAGCAAAAAACAAGAGATATATAATATATACTACTACACTGGATACTCCTCCCTTGGCACCAGCCTTGAAAGCATGCTCTGCTTGTAAAAAACCTCCACCTATGGCTTTAATCCAAGTTAGAGTCATCATTGGCAAACCTAATTTAAACAACAAAATACTATCTTCTATTTCTAAACCTTTAAATCCAGGCCCAAATATTTTGATTATAATGGGAGCACCAAAAAAACCTATAATAATAAGTCCCAAGGATATTATTATAGTAATATTTATTAAACTATTGGTGTAATTCATTCTTCTTTCTTTTCCAAATTTATGTTGTATTTCATGCAATATTGGTATCAAAGATACAACTATTCCATCACCTATAATCTTGGTCAAAAGCATGATTGCTCCAAAGGCTAAGACATAAGAGTCCATCCTATAATCTGCACCTATTCTTGATGCAGTTAGTATATCTTTAATAATATTTAACACCCTGGCTGCAATTGCAAAATAAATGATGTAACGGACCTTGCTATTGATAATTCCTTTTTGTATCATACGATTGTCTCCTTCAATCACTCAATGATTTTAATACTAGAAGATTATAGCATAACTATTTATGATTCACCACACAATCTCCTTAAAAATAAGTTTGGAAATCGGTGCCTGGCACCAAATTCCAAACTTATTGCTTATCTTAGTATTTGTATCCTCTGTGGAAGGCATTTATATTTTCTTCTACTGCCCTCGGTGGCACATTTGCCCTTAATACTTCTTCCCATGTTTCTGTTTTAATATCTAAGTGTTTAGCTAGTAGTCCTATGAGTATTGTATTTGCAGCTTTTATATTTCCAGCTGCTTTTGCTTCTCCTATTGCATCTATTTCTATTACATTAAACCTTTCCTTTAGGCTTACCATTTCTTCCTCAGGATATTCTTCTTTTTCCAATAAAACTGGAGTTGGATATACTCTTTTTTTGTTCATAATAATTGTAGACCCTTCCTTCATTAAATGACTCCATCTTAAGGCTTCCAAAGGTTCCATTCCTAATAATATATCCCCCTTTCCATGGGGTATATTAGGTGAATGAATTTTTTCTCCTATTCTAATAGTTCCCCAAACTGTACCTCCTCTTTGGGATAAACCTACTACATCATTGGTTTTTACATCTAGGCCTTCCTTAAATCCTGCCTCAGCAATTATTCCTGTAGCCAATACTAGACCTTGGCCTCCTACTCCTGCAACAATAATATTCTTCATCTTAATCCCCCCTATTCTGACCTTTTAATAGCATTAACTGGACATACTTGAGCACAAACACTACATCCCACACAGCTATCAGGATCTATGGATGATTTAAGTTTCTCTATTCCCTCATATTTAATCATTCTGATTGGGGGACAATTTGTCTTCACGCAGGATCTACATGATATACAGATCTCAGGATCCACATAGAACTGTTTTTGCTTAATCTTGTATTTTAAAGCACATGGTCTTGTGGCTATTATTATAGATATACCTTTTCTTTTAGTTGCATTATTTATTGCATCCTTTATATCCTTATAGACAAATTGATCTACTTCCACTACATCCTCATGCCCCATAGTATTTAATATGGATTTAATGGATATATGCATATCTTCCTTTTCATTATAATTTCCTGAGCTAGCATTATGCTGTCCACCTGTCATTGCTGTAGTCCTATTATCCAAAATGATAAATGTCATATTATCATCTTCTTCTCTTTGATGAAGTAAATTTGCAAATCCTGTCATACCTGAATGGAAGAATGTACCGTCTCCTATAACTGATACTATTGGTTCATCATCATTATTTCTTCTCATGACTTTATTCATTCCCTTTGTAATACCCACTGTAGCTCCCATACTTATCATAGTATGAGCTGCTTCAAATGCAGGCAATACTGCCATGGAATAGCAACCTATATCTCCCATTACCTTTACTTTCATCTTTTTAAGAATATCAAAGATTGGTCTATGAGGACATCCAGAGCAGAACATTGGTGGTCTTGATATGGTCTGCGGTCTACTAGTATCTTTTACTTCTCCAGGTATTACTCCTGCTTCTATTAATCCTTTTTCTACATCTTCAATCTGAAGTTCACCTGTAAATGAAAAGTATTTCTTTCCTTCACAATCTATCCCTCTTAATTTCAATTCATTTTCTATAAATGGCATCATTTCTTCAATAATTATTATTCTTTTATATTTTTTTGCTAATTCTTCTATCTTTTTAATTGATATTGGATATACCATACCCAGTTTGTATATGGATATTGGTAGTTCTAATTCCTTTAAATTATAATATACTAGTCCTGAGGTGATTATTAATGTTTCTGAGCCTTCTACCTCTTCTAGGACATTGATAGTTGAATTATATGCATATTCTTCTAATCTTTCTAGCCTATCCTTCATGAAGTATTGTGCCTTGAAGGTATTTGGTGGTAGCATAGTGTATTTTTCTTGGTCCTTGGTAAATCCTGATGGGACTTTATCTACCCTATTCTCTATTTCCACTATCCCTCTACTATGACAAACTCTAGATGTGATATCTAGCATAATTGGTATCTCATATTCTTCAGATATCCTAAGTCCTTCCTTTATGTAGTCCTTTGACTCCTGGGAACTTCCAGGATAGAGAATTGCCATATTTGCAAATTTACCAAATATCCTATTATCTTGCTCATTTTGTGAGGACGCCATCCCTGGGTCATCACCTGATACTAAAATAAATCCACCATTCATAGGGGTTTGAGTAAATGTCATTAGTGGATCTGCTGCCACATTTACACCTACATGTTTCATAGATACCATGGATCTGGCTCCATAAAAAGATCCACCTATTGCTACTTCTAAAGCTACTTTCTCATTAGTAGAGAATTCAGCATATATTTCCTTATATTGTTTTACATTTTCCATTATCTCCACTGTTGGAGACCCTGGATAGGATGCAGCTAATCTCCCTCCGCCTTCATAGAATCCTCGTGCTATTGCTTCATTACCAGTTAGAACTTGTTTTTCTTTCATTCTATCTACCTCCTTTTAGGTAAGGGAAACACCTCATAGTTTAAATCAAACATTTTGCAGCATCTTCCCAATTTAATTTTACCCTTATAATCAGGGTCTAAAACAATTGTATGCTATTGCCTAGTCTTTATATCCCTGTAATTTGCTAATACTTTAGCTTGCCAAAATATTCTTGTTGCACTAGAACTAGGTAAGTGGTAGAATATTAGCAATAGATTAATTATTCTAATTTTTTAAAAAAGGGGGCATTTTTATGAGTAAAAAGTATTTGGTGTTGATTAGTTTGTTGCTTCTTACTGCAGTTATCTTTACAGGTTGTACAGGTGGATCCTCTGGAGAAAAGATTTTGAGAACTAATAACTCCAGTGAACCAGGCTCACTAGACCCAGCATTGGCACAAGGAACACATGAATCATGGGTACTTGACCATACATTTGAAGGCCTAATGAAGGTAGACCCTAAGCTTCAAGTTGTTCCAGGTATGGCAAAAGATTATACCGTAACTGATGATAATATGACTTATACTTTCACTTTACGTGATGGTATCAAATGGTCAAATGGCGATGATATAACAGCTGCAGATTTTGAATTTGCATGGAAAAGAGCATTAGATCCAGAACTAGCTGCAGATTACGCTTATCAATTATTCTACATTAAAGGCGGAGAAGCTTATAATAATGGAGAAGCAAGTAGAGACGATGTTGCTGTTAAGGCTATAGATGATAAAACTCTTGAGGTGACTCTAGAAGCACCTACTCCATATTTCTTAGAGTTAACTGCATTCTATGCTTTATATCCAGTTAATAAAGCTGTAGTTGAAGCTAACCCTGATTGGGCAAAAAATGCTGAAACTCACGTTTCCAATGGACCATTCACTTTGACTGAATGGGAACATAATGCAAGTATTAAAATTAGAAAAAATGATAACTACTATGATAAGAAGAGTGTAAAACTTGACGGTATAGACTTCGATATAATCGATGATGAAAACACTGCATGGCAAAAATATGAAGGTGGAGATTACGATTTCCTATCCCCACTACCACAAGCAGTAGTAGCTCAAATGAAGGAAGCTAATAATCCTGAATTAGTAATAGGTGCAGAAGTTGGAACTTACTACTATAATTTAAATACTAAGATTAAACCATTTAGCAATGTTAAGGTTAGAAAAGGATTATCCATGACACTTGATCGTGAAACAATAGTTAACAAAATCGCTCAAGGTGGACAAATCGCTGCTGAAGGTGTTGTACCATTTGGTATGAAGGATGAAGATGGTAATGAATATCGTGATAATGTTGGTCAACTAATTGAGTACAATGTAGCAGAAGGAAAGAAATTATTCTTAGAAGGCTTAGCTGAAGAAGGTATGACAGTTGCAGATTTCAACAAATTTGTTCTAATCTATAACACTTCAGAAGCACATAAGAAAATTGCTCAAGCAGCACAAGAAATGTGGAGAGTTAACCTAGGTGTTGAGGTTGGACTTGAAAACATGGACTTCCAAGTTAAATTAGACAGAGAAAAAGCAGGAGACTTTAACATCTCCCGTGCTGGATGGATTGGAGACTATATGGATCCTATTACTTTCATAGAATTATGGGAAAGTAGTTCATCATTCAATGATGCAAAATATGATAACCCTGAATATGATAAGATGGTAAAAATTGCTAAGACTAGCGGAGATAAGGCTGAACGTTTCGAAGCTATGAGAGCAGCTGAAAAAATGGTTATGGAAGATTTACCTGTAATCCCAGTTTATTTCTATACTCAACCATATGCACAAAAATCATATTTAACAGGAGTATATAAACCACTAGTTAACTATCCAAAATTAACTTATGCGGATATAAACAAATAAATAATATTACAGATGTGGGGCGGCGATGACCGTCCCCTGCAATTGCACAATTATTCATTATAAATATTGTAGGGGTGGGTTATTAAGCCCACCCCTCTCTATTTTAATTAACAGCAAAGGAGGGTTCATATGAAAAAATATCTTTTGAGAAGAATTATTATGTCAATCATTACCCTTTGGGCTATAGTTACAATTACTTTTGTATTGATGCATGCTGTACCTGGAAATCCTTTTGCCAAAGAAGGCAAAATGCCTGTTACAGTTTACGAAAACCTTCAAAAAAAATATGGACTAGATAAGCCACTAATCGAACAATACGGAATTTATTTAAAAAATTTATTAAAGGGTGACTTTGGAGATTCAATGAAATCAAGAGTTGAAACTGTAAACGATATGATTGGTCGTGGTTTCCCTGTATCAGCTTACTTAGGTTCTCAGTCCTTACTTATTGCTTTAGTCATTGGACCAGCATTAGGCGCTTTCGCAGCCCTATATCAAAACAAGTTTCCTGATTATTTATCCATGATTGTTGCAATTATAGGTATTTCTGTTCCCAGTTTTATAATGGGCACCGTCTTAATCCAGTTTGTAGCTAAAAATATTTCCTGGTTACCAATTGGTGGTTGGGGGCAATTTAAACACACCATACTCCCAGCATTCGCCCTATCTTTGATGCCCCTAGCTTATACAGCAAGACTTATGCGTTCTAGCATGCTGGAAGTTTTAGGACAAGATTATATTAAAACTGCTAAATCTAAAGGCTTAGGAAAATCTGTTGTAATATTAAAACATGCCGTAAGAAATGCTATATTACCTATAGTATCTGTTCTAGGTACTTTAATATCTAACACATTAGTAGGAAGCTTTGTAATAGAGAAAATATTTGGTATTCCTGGACTAGGGATGTTCTTTGTTAAATCCATAGTAAGTCGTGATTATACACTTATAATGGGGACCACTATTTTCTATTCAATTATTTTAATTGTAATGTTGCTATTAGTAGATATTGCTTATACATTTATTGATCCACGTATTAGATTAACAAAGGAGGGACGTTAATTGGATAATTTCACTCAAGATTTATTTGAAAAAGCTTCAAGGGAAGACAGAGACGGGGAAAAAATCAGGCGTCCTAGTATTAAATATTGGCCCGATGTATGGAGAAGATTAAAGCAAAATAGACTGGCTATGGTAGGCCTTGCAATAATATTATTGATGGTTTTCATGTCCATAGTCGGTACAAAAATCAATGGATTTACCTATTATGAACAGGATTATGACTTAATTAATCAGCATCCTGATAAGGTTCACTGGTTTGGCACAGATGAACTTGGACGAGACCTTTTTACAAGGGTTTGGTTAGGCGCAAGATACTCCTTGATAATAGGTATTTTAGCCACAGTAATAGACTTTACTATCGGAGTTTTATACGGTGGTATAGCTGGAATGGCAGGAAGAAATGTGGATTCTGTTTTGATGCGTCTTGCTGAAATCATATACGCAATCCCCTATTTACTAGTAGTAATTCTACTTTCTGTAGTATTTTCTGCTGGTGGTTCCGGTACTAGTATGTTTGTTCTAATCCTAGCCATGAGTCTTACCTCCTGGGTACCAATGTCCATATTAGTAAGGGGCCAGGTATTGCAATTAAAAGAATCGGAATACTCTTTAGCTTCAGAATCCTTAGGAGCTACAAAGGGTTGGATCTTAAAAAAACATATAATTCCAAATACCCTTGGACCTATTTTAGTTAATGTAACTTTGTCCATTCCTAGAGCAATATTTGCAGAAGCCACATTAAGCTTCTTGGGCCTTGGACTGCAAGCTCCACTATCTAGCTTAGGTACTTTGGCTAATGATGGATTGGCAGGTATGGCAGTTGGAAATGCTTATCAAATTATTATACCAGCAATATTTATTTCTTTAATAATGTTTGCATTCAATGTACTAGGTGATGGTCTTCGTGACGCATTAGACCCTAGATTACGTAAATAGAAAGAGGTGGAAAAAATGGAAAAAGTATTAGACGTTAAAAATTTGGCTGTGTCATTTAAGACCTTCTTTGGAGAAGTTGAGGCTGTTCGAGATATTAGTTTTACTGTAGGTAGATCAGAAACAGTTGCCATAGTTGGAGAGTCTGGATGTGGTAAATCTGTTACTGCCAATTCTATCATGCAGCTACTTCCAATGCCACCTGCTTTCTTCAAAGGTGGAGAAATATTCTTCAAAGGTGAAAATATATTAAAGAAAACAGATAAAGAAATGGAAGGGATTCGTGGTAATCAAATTTCCATGGTATTCCAAGACCCTATGACCTCTTTAAATCCAACTATGAAAATTGGAAAACAGATTGTAGAAGGCCTTGTAAAGCATCAAAAGCTATCCAAGGAAGATGCTGAAAAAAAAGCCATAGACATGTTGAACCTAGTAGCAGTTCCTCAGCCTGAGAAAAGGGTTAACCAATATCCCCATGAGTTTTCAGGTGGTATGAGACAAAGGGTAATGATAGCCCTTGCAATGGTATCCACTCCTCAGTTGCTAATAGCTGATGAGCCTACTACAGCCCTTGATGTTACTGTACAGGCACAAATCCTTGAGTTGATGAAGGAAATACAGACAAAATTAGATATGTCAATTATCATCATCACTCATGATTTAGGTATTGTAGCAGATATGAGTGATAAAGTACTTGTAATGTATGCAGGTCAAATTGTAGAAGAAGGATTAACAGAGGAAATATTTAGAGATACAAAACATCCTTATACTAGCAAATTATTGGCTTCTGTCCCTCGTTTGGATATGTCAAGAGATGAACCCCTACATTCCATAGATGGTAGCCCACCTGATTTATATATACCTCCTAAGGGATGTTCATTCTATGATAGATGTGATCATGCAATGAAGATTTGTAAGGACCATATGCCTGATTTTGAGAGTCATAGTGCTACACATAAGAGTAGATGCTGGTTAAATCACCCTATGGCTTCTGAAGGGAGGAATTCATAATGGTAGAACCTTTAATATCCGCAAGAAATATCAAGAAGCATTTTGATGTAGGAGAAGGAATGCTAAAGGCTGTAGATGGACTTAGCTTCGATATATACCCAGGTGAAACCTTTGGTCTAGTTGGAGAATCCGGATGTGGTAAATCTACTGCTGGAAGAACCTTAATTAGACTCTATGACCCTACTGATGGAGAACTATTCTTCAATGGTCAGAATATATATAAGTTGTCAAGACGTGATATGCAGGAAGTAAGACGAAATTTCCAGATGATATTCCAGGATCCATATGCTTCTCTAAATCCTAGGATGACTGTGGAAGAAATCGTCGCAGAACCCTTAGATATCCACAAAATATATAAAAATAGTAGTGATCGACGAGCTAGAGTAGTAGAATTATTGGAATTAGTCGGATTAAATGAGGAACACGCCATGCGTTTCCCCCATGAGTTCTCAGGTGGACAAAGGCAAAGAATTGGTATCGCAAGAGCTTTAGCTCTAAACCCTAAATTTATAGTATGCGATGAGCCAATATCAGCCCTAGATGTATCCATTCAAGCTCAAGTAGTTAATCTACTAAAAGATTTACAGGAAAAACTAGGCTTAACCTATTTATTCATAGCCCATGATTTATCCATGGTAAGATATATATCTGATAGAGTTGGTGTAATGTATTTAGGTCATATGATGGAGTTAGCTAAATCAGAAGAACTCTATGAAAACCCTATGCACCCGTATACAAGGGCTCTATTATCAGCTATACCAATACCTGATCCAGATATACAGAGGTCTAGAAAGAGAATAATGCTAGAAGGAGATGTACCAAGCCCTATTAATCCAAAGGAAGGCTGCAGATTTGTAGATAGATGCGCCTACGCCGCAGATATATGCAGGCAAGTAACACCTACCTTTGAAGAATTAAAACCAGGCCACTTTGTAGCCTGCCATAGAGCAAAAGAAATATAAATCAAATAAGTTTGGAATTCGGTGCCAGGCACCGAATTCCAAACTTATTTTTATCTCTTAAATATTATTGCAAGCTCCTTTACTTTAAATAATATACATAATCCAAAATAGGCTCCTGCTCCAACTCCTACTGATGCAAACAACAATATTATTTGGACTATCTTAGTAGCTGGTAGCAAGGCTCCTAGCTTATAATAAATCAGAAAAACTATTATCCCCATTACAAGTGAAGCTGCAAGAGTTTTTATAAAGCAAAGTAAATATTTAGTTAGTCCAATTGATCCTATCTTCTTCCTCAAGCTTATAAATAGCAATATTGTAGTTGCAGTTGCTGATATACTAGTGGCCAAGGCCAATCCACTATGGCCCATATATTGGACTAATATTAAATTCAGGATAAGATTTAAAGCTACTGCAATAACTCCATTTTTCATTGGTGTTAATGTATCTTGGAAAGAATAATATACCTTATTGAGCATTAAGCGTAATGATGAACCAACGAGACCTAATGAATAAAATATCAAGGCTTGGCTAGTCATATAGGTGGCTATGGTATCGAATGCTCCCCTTTCGAAGAATAGGTATACCAAGGGCTCTGCTAACAATACTATCCCCACTGTGGCCGGTACTGTGATTATGAGAATAATATTAATCCCTTGTCCTAATATTTCCTTCACTCTTTGCATATTATCTTGAGAAAAAGCTTGAGATAGCATTGGAAATATTACTGTGGTTATTGCCATGATAAATACGGCAATGACCATTTCATTAATTCTAGAAGCATAAGTTAAGGCGGAAATACTCCCACTTACTAAATCTGATGCTATTGTTTTATCAATAATTATATTTATTTGTTGGACCAAGGACCCTAAAAGTACGGGAAATACTAAGGTCATTGCTCTTCTTAGATATTGATCATTTAAATTGAGCCTAGGCCTATACCTATAGCCCATATGACGAACTGCAGGCATTAATATTAAAAATTGCATGGTTGCTGCTATTACAGTAACTACCATTAATGTAAATATACTTGCATCTTTAGCAAAGAACAACAAAAATATTATGAATACAAAATTATATGGTAATCCTGATATTGCAGGTGGTCCAAAGATTTTGCTACTATGTAACAGACCTGAAAATACATTTGTTAAGCCTAGGAATAATGCTATGGGAAGGCCTACTCGATTTAGGGATACCGCTAGTTCAAATTGGTCTCCTTCAAACCCCTTAGCCAATATCTTAATTACTAATGGTGAAAATACATATCCTAATAAAATGATTATAGATGTAATTATTAAAGTTAAATTAGTTACATTATTTAAGTATTTTAGCTTGCCCTTCCTCCCATACCTCTCACCAATTTCTGTAAATATAGGTATAAGTGTGGTATTTAAAGCTGAACCCAATGTACCTACTATAATTACTGAGGCTGTCATGGCTACAAAATATGTATCCGTTTCCATTCCTGAACCAAATTTATCAGCTATTAAAACTTCTCTTATAAATCCCAAAGCCTTTGAAATCAAAGTAAATATAGATATCATTGCAGCTGACTGAGCCAAGCCTTGTTTTTTAGTCATTTGTATACCCCTTTTCCTATCTTATTATTATCATTTTATCAAATATAATCATTAGTGTCATCTCTTATCTGCAATAATTAAAAGCAATCTAATTAGTATAGATTGCTTTTAATTCCATCTACAATAAATGTATATGGTGATTGCTTTAGTTGGGCTTTATCAATTTCTATAGTCATGGTCTTGTAGGTAAGAACTTGTAGCTGCATCATACCTTCCTTTGGTGGTTTAATATTTAGATAAATCTTGTATCCATCCTTTTCTTTGAGTATCTTATCTACATCCAAGGAATACCCTGGTGTAGGAAATTCTTTAGTCAAAGTGACTAATACACTATCCTCTAGTTCCTTTACTATAACAGTTTCTTGATTATTATAACCTTGTACCACCCCTGTAATATTAAATGATATTTCCCTCATGCCCTCCAATACTCCTTTCAATCTTTGCAAGATTATTATGGCTTCAGCTTGGCTAAGTTTCTTATCTGGTGCAAAACTTGTATCTGAAACTCCATATATAATCTCAAGATTATATAGTACCCTTAATAATTCTATGCTTTCTTTATCCATTGTATTAATATCTTGAAAGGTAAGTTCTTTATTTTCCTTTATTTCTACATCAATTTCCAACAATTTTGCTCCTATTAGTTCTACTACTTCCTTCCTTGTTAAAGCTTCATTTAATCCAATATTTGGGGAAAAATAGTTAAGTTCATAATCTTTGTACATGGAAGCTAAAGATAAAGCAAAATCCTGCTTCATCATATCTGCTTTCGGATCAAGCTTAGCAAAACTATCCTTGGCTAGATATGGAAAGTAATATGCAAGGAAATCCCTTTCAATCATTCCCTTAGACCAGTGGTTTCCTATTTTTTCATCCATATTTGCAAAGGCTACCACCGATGTAGAAAGAATGAATATTACTAATACAAATGAGATAACTTTTTTCATATAACCAACCCCCTCTTTTAACTATATTATACCCTAATAAGG
>CAZIII010000051.1:0-12133 GCA_964539425.1 uncultured Tissierellaceae bacterium
TTATGTATCAAGCCTTATATAGACAGTATAGACCAAAGACCTTTGATGAAGTACTAGGTCAAAGGCATATTACAGTTACTTTAAAAAATCAAATACAAAAGGAAAATATTGGTCACGCCTATTTGTTTTCAGGTACTAGAGGTACAGGTAAGACCTCTACGGCGAAGATATTTTCTAGAGCAGTCAATTGCATAGATCCTAGAGATGGGAATCCTTGTAATGAATGTGAGATCTGCAAAGGTATTTTAGATGAAAGCATAATGGATGTCACAGAAATGGATGCAGCCAGCAATAGGGGTATAGGTGATATTAGGGAGTTAAAGGATAAGGTAATATATCCCCCAACTAGGGCCAAATATAAAGTATATATAATAGATGAGGTTCACATGTTGACTACAGAGGCCTTCAATGCATTGTTGAAGATACTAGAAGAACCTCCTAAACATCTAATATTTATACTAGCCACAACAGAACCTGAAAAGTTATTGCCAACAATATTATCTAGATGTCAGAGATTTGATTTTAAGAGAATTACTACAGCAGATATATTAAACAGTATGAGAAAAATCTGTGATGACCTTGGCGTAGAGGTAGAAGATAAGGTATTGAGCCTTATTGCAAGGAATTCAGATGGAGCAATGAGAGATGCTCAAAGCCTATTGGACCAATGTACATCTTTTAGTAGTGAAAAAATCACTTATGAAGATGCTATAAGCATATTGGGTATGGTGAATTCAGATCTAATACTTAATATGGTAGAGAATATATTAGCTAAGGATTTAGAAAAAGTATTACAATCGATTAATGAAATAATACAAGAGGGTAAAGATATCCACCAGTTCATTAAGGACCTAGTACATCATTTTAGAAACTTGATGATAATAAAGACATCCAAAAACCCTATGGAATTAATAGAAATAGATGAAGATTCATTTCAAAGATATGCGAATCAGAGTAAAGATATTAGCTTAAGTCTTATACTTAAAGCCCTAGACATCTTAACTACAGCTGATGAGAAATCTAAATGGTCAACTCAACCAAGGATAATCCTTGAAATGGCTGTCATACAATTGACAAAATTAGATGAAGAAATGTCTCTTGAAGCAAGAGTGAAAAAGCTTGAGATGGGGATTAGAACTGAATATAAGCCTTCTAAAGAGGAACCAGTGAAGAAAGACAGTGTTTTGAAAGATAGAACTCCGCAAACCAGAAATGAACCACAAAAAGAACAAGTAAAAGAAGTTGCCACAGAAAAAGAAGTAATTGTAGATGATGGTAAGGAATTGGAGCTTGAAATATTTGTAAGGGATTGGCAATCTATATTACAAACTATTAAATCGAAGAAAATGAATATATTTGCCCTTCTCATAGAAGGAGAACCTATTAAATATGAGAAAAACTTACTTACAATAGGATATAAGGAGCCCTTTGGATTTCACAAAGAGGCAGTAAGCAGCCCTGTAAATAAGGACTTTATAGAGCAGATATTTGCAGCTCATTTCAATAAAAAAATTGATATTAAATTTGAAATGATTAGCGAAAAGGTAAAAAAAAATGAAATAGATAATCAAGAAAATAAAGAAAAAGCCATAAAAGGGGTCGTAGACTTCTTTGGAGAAGATATAGTAGAAATAAAGTAAGGGAGGAGAATTAATTATGGCAAAAGGTGGATTCCCAGGAATGGGCGGTAATATGGGTGGTATGATGAAACAAATGCAAAAGATGCAAAAACAAATGGAGGAAATGCAAGCACAACTTGAAGAAACAGAAGTAGAAGCTTCTGCAGGTGGTGGAGCAATTACTTGTAAAGCTAATGGAAAAAAAGAGATACTATCAATTACCATAGATGAATCTGTAGTAGATCCAGAAGATGTTGAGATGTTACAAGATTTAGTTGTAGCGGTAGTAAATGAAGCATTGAGAAAAGCAGAAGATATGATGGAAAAGGAAATGAAGAAAATAACTGGAGGTATGAACATCCCAGGATTGTTCTAATAGGAGGAATACAATGGAGCAGTATGCATTACCAATAGCAAATCTCATAGAGCAGCTCTCAAAGTTACCAGGTATTGGTAGAAAAACTGCCCAAAGACTTGCATTTTATATACTAGAGATGGAAGAATTAGAAGCAGAAAAATTATCAAAATCTATAACTACTGCCAAGGAAAAAATTAGACTTTGCAGTATATGTTGTAATCTTACTGATGAAGATCCTTGTCGTATTTG
Organism: uncultured Tissierellaceae bacterium; assembly: GCA_964539425.1. GTDB lineage: Bacteria > Bacillota > Clostridia > Tissierellales > Tissierellaceae > JAVKTS01. The sequence goes on from CAZIII010000051.1 coordinate 2,227, forward strand.
TACAAATGATTTGAGAGATAAATCCATTATTTGTGTAGTAGAAGGGGCAAAGGATATAATGGCCATGGAAAAATCTAGAGAGTACAAAGGCCAGTACCATGTACTTCATGGGGTTATTTCTCCAATGGATAATATAGGACCTAATGAAATAAGAGTAAAAGAACTCTTAAATCGCCTATCCAGTGGACTAGTGGAAGAAGTAATAATTGCAACTAACCCAACGGTAGAAGGTGAAGCAACAGCAATTTATCTATCGAGATTAATAAAGCCCTTGGGCATAAAAGTAACAAGAATAGCTCACGGCATTCCAGTAGGTGGAGATCTTGAGTATTTTGATGAAGTAACCATATCTAAGGCAATGGAAAATAGAAGAGAGATATAAGTGAAAGAGGAAATTTGTAATCTCAAAATAAAGTCCTACAACGAAAAACAAAGTCCTACAACAGAAAATAAAGTTCTTCAAGCAAAAGGAACCTTCATGGAAATCCATCCATGTTTGTTCCTTTTTAATTTTCTTCTTTTAAACTTCTCGTTTTATTGGGGATATTATGAAAAGATTCTAGGGATATGTTATTATATAGGTAAAAGAAAAGACTATTTTGAACCATCTAAGTTGGATGGAATGAATTTAGTGCAAGTAGTCACATTGACCTTTACCGATAAATAATTGTAAATTTTGTATTATGGCATTAGCTAATGTGTGGAACAGTTTATAAAATAATATTGCGAGGTATTTAAAATGGAAAACAGAGAATATAAATCAATATTTTTTGCCATATTGGCAGCGGCATTATATGCTATTAGTTCACCAGTATCAAAACTCTTGCTAAAGGAAATTTCACCTACTTTGATGGCAGCTTTCCTTTATCTAGGAGCAGGATTAGGCATGTTTGTTGTTGATATAATTAAGAGAAGGAAATACAGTGAAAAAACTGAGGCTAGTCTTACAAAACAAGAGCTCCCTTATATTATTGGGATGGTTGCATTAGATATTGCAGCACCTATACTTTTGATGGTAGGACTTACAATGACATCTGCTGCTAATGTTTCCTTACTTAACAACTTCGAAATTGTTGCTACATCTTTAATTGCTTTAATGGTATTTAAGGAATCTATTGGAAAAAGACTATGGGGTGCTATTTTCCTTATTACAATATCAAGTATTATTTTATCTGTAGAAGATATAAGTAGTTTTTCATTTTCATTTGGTTCAATTTTTGTATTATTAGCATCTATTTGTTGGGGGCTAGAAAATAACTGCACAAGAAAATTATCCGTCAAAGATCCATTACAAGTCGTGATAATTAAAGGATTTGGTTCCGGAACAGGTTCTTTAATAATTGCCTTAATATTAGGAGAAAAAGCAAATAATATTTCTTTTATAATAGTAGCCTTAATATTAGGATTTTTTGCTTATGGATTAAGTATATACTTTTATATTTATGCTCAAAGGGACTTGGGAGCTGCTAAAACAAGTACCTATTATGCTATATCACCATTTATTGGAGTAGTATTGTCATTGATAATTTTTAGAGAAATACCTACACCTTCATTTGTTATTGCATTAACTATAATGATTATAGGTATGTATTTTGCATCAACAGAAGAACATAATCATAAGCACCATCATATTGCAGCAACCCACGAGCATAGCCATAGTCATGATGATGGGCACCATAATCATAGTCATGATGAAACTATTATGGGTAAGCATACCCATATTCATACTCATGAAGAATATACACATACCCATAAACATAACCAAGATGTTCATCATAGGCATGCCCATTAAAAAGGAAAATTAGATGAAATCTGGTAGAATGGAGGACATAGAAATGATAATTTTAGCAATTTTAGCAACAATCATTATTGGTTGGATAGGTGCAGCTTTTGGTCATGATATTATGAATGGATTTTCAGAATTGGGAAGCATCTTAGCAGTCGCAACAATGGGAGCATTTATTATGATAGATAATAGAAGAATAAATAAAAAGTAAGGGAATAATAGTTTTTAGGTAGTTCTTGTGACATATTTTAAAAAACATCTTTATCGTAGTAGGTTAATAGATTTAATTAGTAAAAAATTGGAATCATGGAAGTTGAACCATAGTAGAATTATACGACACAGGGAATATTTATGAACAAAACTATATAGAATTGTGAATTATTAATGTTTTTTTGGAGGGATACTATTGAAAGTAAAGTATGAAATGAAAAAATCATATAGAATTGTACAATTACTATTAATTTGCTTTGGTTCTGTGTTGAGTATTATAAGATGGTTGAACGGTTTTAACAGTAATTTTGTAGTAATAAATTCTGAAATAACATCTCATATATCAAATTTTTCATTAAGTCTCTTAGTTTATCTCTCGATAGGCTCTTCATGGCTGACATTTGGAGTGAAGTTTCGTTTTGTAGCCATTTTGGGGGTATTTATGATTGTGGCTAATTTTATTTGTGAGACTTTATTGATCTTTATTAATACTGTAGATATTGTTGATGCTATATACGGAACAATTGGAATTATTCTAGTATTTATTTATTGCTACTACGTAAATAATAACGGATTGATTGAAATCAATTCAGAGAATCAGTAGATGTTTCAAAATATTTATGCCAAAGCTAATGAGCATAAAAAATTATAGATACTAGAGTTAATAGATAATGTTATAGGGGAGAATTATATTATGTTTTCAGATGTAGAGGCTAAACTAAAAAAAAGAAATAAAATCTTGTTCACCCGGGATAGTCAATGTTTGCAAGAATTAATAGAATTAGTTCAATTACAAAATCATCGAACCCTTGTAATGTGGGCATTAGATTGTGCAAAACTGCCCTTAATACAATTTGAAATAAAGTATCTAGGTGAATACAGGCCAAGAACCTGCTTGGAACTTTGTGAATCTTGGGCAAGGGGTAAAATCAAAATGCCTATAGCAAAACGAGCAATTCTAGATTCACATGCTGTAGCAAAAGAAATTTATGATTCAGAATATGGCGCTTTATGCCATGCAATTGGTCATGCTGGGGCTACAGTGCATGTGGAAACACATGCTTTGGGTCTACCTATGTATGAATTAACTGCACTAGTTTTAAAATACGGAAAAGATAATTTTCAAAAACCAGTCAACGAAAAGATAACCTATTATAATGACCGTCTCTTGTACTGGAAAGAAAATACAGATAAACTTAATCTTGATTGGGCTTACTTCTTATTGGATGATACCAAACCTAACAAGGAAAGACTATTGAGTGAAAAGAGAAAGTTAAAACAACAAGATAATAGTATTAATCTAAATTCAAGTTTCCATTAAATGTACAACAGTATATAAATATGAATTACTATAAAATTCTTTTGGGAGGATGAATTTATGAATTATGAGATTGTTGAACTCAATGATGAGCAGGTAGAAGACATTGAAAATAGACTTGAACAATATGATAAAAAACATATTACTTATGAAATTCCAGGTTATATAAGAATTGGCGTAGTAAATGACGGTAAATTAATTGCTGGAGCAGATGCATGTATGACTGCATTTAAAATACTGTATGTTTCTACTGTATTTGTCGATGAAGATTATAGAAATGATAAAATCGGTACATTATTAATGAAAGAGATTGAGAAACGAGCAGGATTATTGGGAGCTAATATGATTAGATTAGATACTTTTGATTGGCAAGGTAGGGATTTTTATTGTTCAGTAGGATATGAAGAAGTTGGGTTTTACGAGAATAATGCTGATGGTTTCTCTGAACATTTTTTTCTAAAGAGACTATAAATATGACACAATATTAATTAAGTATGCAACTTTAAGTTGCTAAAAATCAGACAAAAGAAAATTCAGGTTGGTGTACAGGTATTGTTTATATTATTATAATAAGTTTATTATAATATAAAGGGGAAATGATAATATGAGTTTTGGACAAAATTTGCAGTTTTTAAGGAAAATGTCTCATGGCATGACACAGGAAGAATTAGCTGAGAGAATGGGAGTATCACGACAGACCGTTTCAAAGTGGGAAGTGGACGCTGCCTACCCAGAGATGGAGAAGGTAGTAGAACTATGCAAACTATTTTCATGTTCTATGGATCAGTTAATAAGAGAAAACATAAATATGTGCAATGAAGCATATTCAGATATCCGAGTTGAGGAAATTGCGTCGTTTTCATATGTGAGATATACAGTAATCAGCGGAGAGCCTGAAGATGATGCTATAAAGCATATAAAAGACTGGGCAGTTAGCCACAAAATAACTCAACCTGAAATTATTGGGTGGGATTTTCCATATGTATCACAGGAACAAATAAATGTGTTTCATATGCACGGTTATGCTGCAGCTTGTATTTTACCTCCAGACCTGGAATTGATATGTGATGACTTAGAAATTATCTCTCAGAAAGATCAAAAATATGCAATTATCACAATTAAAGAACCTATGAATGCACCTTTCACTTTAATTCCTAATGCCTATAAGACACTTATGCTATATATGGACATAAATGGAATTAGGCATAAGCAAACTAGAGAAGTCTTATCCTGTTTCGAGAAAGAATATGAAAAAGATGGTATTAGTTATATGGATGTATATATAGCTGTTGACCTATAAAATATTCTATACTTTATCCACTAAAGCCTATGAAGTTTCTTGCTTTCTTATATTCTTTTTTTCCTCTTTGATGTTAAGATATATAAAGCAAAAGGGCGAAGCGATTATACTTGTTTTAAATTAAATATAGGCTTAAAGAAGCAAATCCTAATCAACTAGTTATGATGGATTTGCCTTTTTATTTTTAAAAATAGTATGTAATGGAATTAGATATTTGTCGTATTAACATATGAGAAAGGAAACAAAAGTGTTAATAAGTTACTTAGCTAAGTAAAAGGTAAGGGAGGGATAGAAAGTTGCAGCAATTAATAAATATATTAGACAAAAAAGCATCTGATCAGATTTTATATGGTGAAGAAGATTTTGCCTACATTTTTGAAACCTACTATAAAAGGGTTTACAACTATATATATTATAGAATTAATTCTCATCATGGAGCTGAAGATTTGACTAGTAAAATCTTTGAAAAAGTTATGACAAGAATAGACACCTATAATTCGGAAAAAGCACCCTTTGAAGTATGGTTGTTTAGCATAGTAAAAAATGTAGTCAATGATTATTTTAGAGACTTAAAAAGGAATAGGATTTTTTCAATTGACTCAGTTAAAGAAGTAGTATCAAGCAAAAAATCGCCAGAAGATATAATTGAGAGTGAAGAAACAAATGAAGAACTTCTAAGAGCGTTAAAAGTTTTAAATGTGAGGGAACGCAATATGATAGCACTTAAATTCGGTGCAAATTTAAAGAATGTAGAAGTAGCGGAAATATTAAATCTTACTGAAAGTAATGTAGGAGTAATTCTCTATCGTGCAATGAAAAGATTAAAAAAAGAATTAGAGAAGGAGGATTAAGTATGAATAATGATAAAAAGCTTGAAGATAGGTTCTCTATGGATATGGATAACTATATCAATGGGAAAGAAAACTTATATATTGAGGATAAGGAATACAAGGAACTTTTAGAATTAGGAAAAGTTTTGTCTCATGAAAATTTTAGTAAAAATAGCAATAAAACAGAGATATTTAATAGGTCATTAGAAAATATGGAAAAATATAAAGGAGAAGATAATATGAAAAAGTCAAAGAAAGTTATTATAAAAGCAGCTTCAATTGCATTGATATGTGTATTGGGTATATCTACGATGAAAACATCATTTGCCCAGGGATTGGTGGATAAAATAGTAAATTTTATATCCATTGGTCATGTAACTGTCTATGAAGATCCTATACTTAATGAAGGGGAACGCTTCCAGGTTCCAGACGAATTAAAGGGCAAAATTTTTGATAAAGACGGAAATCCAATAGAAGAATTTACAGTAGGTAATCCAAAGACAATGTATACGGCTGATGGAGAAGAAATAGATAGAATTGAATCTGAAACCATGAAGATAGTGACAGTAGCTGAAGGCGAAATAGAAGAAAATAATTTGGTAGTAAAAGATACAGAAAAATTAAATACCTACACTCGTTTTGAAGTTATACTTCCTAAATATCTGCCAGAAGGATATGAATTCGACAGAGCGGAATTCTTTAGAGATGAAAATGGTATTGTAGAAGATACAAAATATATCTCTTTGTATTTTACTAATGATGAAACCGGAGAATATATATATATGCAGCAAAGATATGCAGATGAAGAAACTGCATATGAAACGGGAGGACAAAAAATTGAACAGTTAAAGATAAATGGTGCAGATGCAATCCTTTATGATAATAGTGTAGACTGGGAAGATGAAGGTATCATTTATTCATTAAACGGTAGAGGGATTCCAAGAGATGAATTGATAAAGACTGCAGAATCTTTTAAATAAAATTTAGAGACTTTTATCATCATATCAATTCAGCTACTTATATGAGACTAGTAATAGAAATATAAAACAGCGGTCAAATCTTACATAGTTTGTATCGCTGTTTTGCTGTTTAACATGAAAGTAGTTTACAATATTATTGGAAGTTTACTGCTTTGATTAATTATATATGATACAATTATACTTAATATCGGGAATAGAAAAGGCTTATATATACAAAGGATAATTGAAATTTGTAGTACATAAATACTACTGGATAAAAAGGGTACAAATTGATGAAAAGGCAATTTTAAAAGTTCCCTACCTACTCGACAAGTGAAGATTCTTTATATAATGAATAGAAGGTGAAATGATGAATAATTGGTTTACTGTTGAAAAAATAGATTTAAATACGTACGCAATTAGTGAATACAAGCATTGGGAAGAGACTCATTGCTATCTGCTTATCGGTACTGATAAAGCATTGCTTATTGATACTGGATTAGGGATATCAAATATAAAGTTAGTTGTAGATAAAATTACAGAATTACCTCTTGAAATCGTTACAACCCATGTTCATTGGGATCACATTGGTGGGCATGAGCTTTTTGAAAATATAGCAGTATATGAGACTGAACAAGAATGGCTCTCTTCTAAGTTTCCAATTTCGCTACAAGTTGTCAAAAACAATTTAACAAGAAAACCCTGTGATTTTCCTCATGACTTTGATATTTGCAAGTATACGATTTTCCAGGGTGAACCAAATCGAATACTATATGACGGAGATTTGTTTGATTTAGGAAATAGAACTGTTAAAGTAATACATACTCCAGGACATTCACCAGGTCATATTTGCCTTTATGAGTTAGAGCGTAACTATTTATATTCAGGCGATTTGATTTATAAAGGTATTTTATACGCTTTTTATCCAACGACAGACCCAACAGAATTTATGAAGTCAGTACAGAAAATCAGAGAATTAAATATTGAAAAAATCTTGCCTTCACACCATAAGTTACATATTCCAATAGACCTAATTAATGAAATCGACGATGGATTTACTGAAATATTTAATTCTGGAAAACTAAAACAAGGTAATGGGATATTTAAGTTTGCAAATTTTCAAATTTATATTTGATAATATTTATAAGTATATTGGGTGTCTAGGTTAATGTATATTATTAATATTTTTATGTCCTAAACATGAATAAAGCCCATATTAAAAATAAAAGACGGTGAAGCAAATGAAAAAATATATACTTAGATTATTCATAATGTTAATAATAATAGGTTTAGCATCTTTTGTAGTAATAGAAGGTCTAATTCTTATGGTAGGTAATAAATCAGCGACTAATAAAGTAGATTATGTAATAATCTTAGGGGCAAGGCTTTATGGTTCTGTACCTTCGCCTGCACTTTCTGAGAGACTAAAGGTAGCTAAGGAGTATTTAACTGAAAATGAAGATGTAAAAGTAGTAGTATCTGGCGGACAAGGGGTAGATGAACATATTCCAGAAGCAGAGGCTATGGCAAAATATTTAATTGCTAACGGAATTGAAGAAGAAAGAATCATTATAGAAGATAAATCCACTTCTACCTTTGAAAATTTAAAATTTAGTTTAGATATTATTAGAGAACTAGATGAAAAAGAGGATTTAGAAGTATTACTAGCAACTAATAAATACCATATATTTAGAGCAAAATTCTTAGCCAAGAGGCTTGGTATGATTCCCTATGGATTGCCTGCTGAAATACCTCCAACAATTGTTATTCAGTCATATATACGTGAATACTTTGCTGTCATAAAATCATTTATTTTTGATAAATGAATATAGATGGCACTGAATATGTTGTTAAGCTGACGGGATTTAAATTTGGATATATTTTACAAAAAATCCTAAATCGAGACCCGTCCCCAGTATATAGGAAATCGTAACCCAGGATATTGGGTTACGATTTTTTATATCAATAAGCGATTCTTTACAATATTATTACAATTTTCAGAAATGAGTTACAATACCGCCATAAATGATATGATTATATCAAGGAGATGATGAACGTGAATAGAATAGGTAAGTACTTATGCTTCATATTGGTATTAGTTGTTTTATTAAGCATTCCAGTATATGCACAAGAAAAGAGGGTCAATATTATAGTGGATGGAGTTGGTGTTGACATCAGAACCATCTTAAAAAATGAAAGGACATTCGTACATATTGATACTCTGGGAGAGAAGTTGGATTTTGATGTAGAGTATAAGGACAATCAAATTAAGATAAAAAAAGATAATATAAATATATCTTTAACAATAAACTCAAATAAGATTATGATCAATAATGAAGAGTTAGAATCAGATGTTAATCCATTTCTACAAGATAATGATATCTTTGTACCACTGAGATTAATAGCAGAAAACATAGGAAAAGAAGTGACATGGGATGGAAGCAATTATAATGTATTGATAGGAGAATTCAATAGAGAGGCAAGAGTTGAAGATACATTTATTTACTTCAATGATGAGTATGGATATACACTAAGCTTTCCAAATTCATGGAAGGACGAAGCTATTATTGAGACGAAAGATGGCATCTTATATGTTTACGACAAGAAGTCAGCAGAGAGATTTATGGAAGATGGATTCGAAAACTATGGACCAGTATTTGAAATAAGATCTAGTAATTATTCATTAACTGCAGGGCTAACTTACTCGGATGATTATGTACTTTACTATAGTGATGGAAAATATATAGAAGCATTATTTGGAAGTGATTTTCAATTTTATCCTGAGACTGCAGATTCATATACAAAGATATATGATGAGGGGTTAAAGGTATTGGGATCTTTTGCAAAAGTTAATGAGGATTATGATATTGTTTTAGATGATAAGGCTAACTATGAAAGAGAAATCGCAGTAATATATGACATCTTAGATAATTATGTGCCAGAGGACATTTTTAATAGAGATGAAATCTTTACCTACAAGAAACCAGCACAAAATAGTAGTTTTTTCTATATGAGAAATATGAAAAATGAAAATGAAGTCTCAATAAAAATTGAGTCAGAGTTTGATAAAGAAGCCAGCCTAATAAGATACCATCTAAAGAACTATCAACATAAATTGGAAGAGAGACAATTAACACAAGATGAAGCAATAAAATTAGCCAATAGTTTTGTTAATAGATATATTAATGAAGATATCGAATTAAAAAAGATACCAGATTTATATCCAAGTCTTTATGAAAATGGTAAGCATGAGACATACGGGGATGAAGAGGGTAAGTATATTGTAGTGGTGGATCTCGTACATGGTTTTGTTGAGTATTTTAGCTTACAGAATTAGATCACCCAAGATTCCAATTTACTACAGATAGATTAAACTATATTTATGCTAAATTGGGACCCGTCCCCAATCTTGCTCAAATAGATTATAAATAGTAAAGGGTATATGTCGCATAATCTATATTCACGTAGTAGTTGTAGATTTAGGGAAGTAATGGTTATTTGTTT
>CAZIII010000052.1:0-10198 GCA_964539425.1 uncultured Tissierellaceae bacterium
CGTACAGAAGTTGAAGATATGGGTCTTTACTATATGGATGGAGAAGAGAAGAAGCCTGTAACCATAAGTGTAGGGGGAGTAATGGGTATGAAATCAGATTTCAAGTCAATAGCAGATATAATGGAGAATGCTGATAGGGAGCTTTATAGAGCTAAGGGAATGGGTAAGAATATGACAATACTTAAAGAGATAAAATCTTAATAGGGAGAGTGGGACACAACTCCTGTCCCTCTGTCCCACAGGAGGATAATATGGATAAGCTTGTAATAGATGAAAATCTAACAGTAATTTTAGATTCTATGTTAGAAGGAATTAATATAATTGATATAAATGGAAAAATTGTATTTGGTAATACAGCTTATTGTAAATTCCTTGGAATAAGTCGTAAAGAATTAATAGGGCAAGATTTAAAGAAAATAAGGCCAAATGCAAGGCTTCCAGAAGTAGTAAAAACCGGAGAGAATTTACTTCATGTGGAAAGAAATGAAGAGGATGAATCATATTTTGTAAATATGTACTCTATCTATTCAGAAGGAAAAGTAATAGGTGGGGTTTCTCTAGTTACCTTTGTAAATGAAGCAATTAATTTTAAAAAGCAAATAGATCAGCTAGAAAGACGAATGGAAAAGAAATTAATCAGAATAAATAAGGCTAATAGTGCCAGATATACCTTTGATTCTATAACAGGTTTTAGTGAGCAAATGGTAGAGATTAAAAATTCAGCTATGCAAGTAGCGGAAACGGATATGACTGTATTACTTCAATCTGAAACCGGAACTGGTAAGGAACTCTTTGCAAATGCCATACACAATGCCAGCTTGAGAAAAAATGAAGTATTTATAGCTATTAATTGCGCTAATTTTAGGGGGGAAATCCTAGACTCTGAGTTATTTGGGTATGTGGAAGGGGCTTTCACAGGGGCTAAGAAAGGTGGCAAGATGGGACTTTTCGAAGCTGCAAATAAGGGAACCTTATTTTTAGATGAGATATCTGAAATAGATATAGGCCTCCAATCAAAACTTTTAAGAGCATTGCAGGAAAGAACCATTAGACCAGTGGGTAGTGTTGAGGATATACCTGTAGATGTACGTATAATATGCGCCTCAAATGCTAATCTTAAAGACTATATAAAGGAAGGTAAATTTAGGGCAGATCTATATTATAGATTGAATATTTATCCCATAAGAATACCACCCTTAAGGGAAAGAGTGGAAGATATATCCCTTATAGTTTCAGATGAGTTAAATAGAATTTCTAAAAAATTAAAGAGACAAATTACAATAGATCAGGAAACCATGAAGGTATTAAAAAAACATAGATGGCCAGGTAATGTTAGAGAATTGAAGAATGTACTTGAGTTTTCTAGCTTTAAGGCTAAAGATGGAGTAATTACAAGAGAATGCCTACCAGAATTACTAGAGGAGATTCAAGAGATTGATAGAAGTAATAGTTTATCTGATAGGGTAAAGGAATTTGAAAAAAAAGAAATACTTAAGGAATTGAGTAAATATGGGGATACAACAGATGGGAAGAAGAGGGTAGCAAAGAAATTAGGAATATCTTTAGCAACCTTATATAATAAGTTAGCGGATTAATTCTAATATTCTAGAATAAATCTAAGAATTTAGAATTCCTCGCAATGGAGTATTTGCAAGGACTTAACAGAAAGATTTAAAAGAATTTCTAAATAATTAGAAAAACTTTTAAATCTTTTTTATTCAAAGGGCTATTTTAAAGTATTTATACTTTGGCACGGAAATTGCTATATGTATAGGTGAAAATAATTTAAGGGGGTAGCATATAAATGTTAGCATTATTAGGATTTTTAACTGTTATTATTATGCTGATTTTAGTAATGACGAAAAAAGCTTCACCAACTGTGGCTCTTATAGGAGTACCAGTTGTAATAGGTGCCATAGCATCATTTTTCGGTGACTTTGGCATAGTAGATATTGGAGGTTTTATATCCTCTGGTATAGGTACTGTAGCAGCAACAGGAGTTATGTTTATTTTCTCCATTTTATTCTTTGGAATTTTAACAGATGCAGGAACTTTTAGACCTATAATTCAAAAGATACTTTCTATTATAGGTGTAGACCCTGTAAAGATAGCTTTGGGAACAGCTGCATTAGCAATGATTGTTCACCTTGATGGTTCAGGAGCAGTTACTTTCTTAATCTGTATTCCTGCATTGTTACCAGTATATGATGCAGTTGGAATGAGTAAAACAACTTTAGCAACAATAGTTGCTTTAGCAGCTGGTACTATGAATGTTGTACCATGGGGAGGACCTACAATTAGGGCAGCAACTGCTATTGAGATGAATGTAATGGAATTATTCTCACCAGTTCTTATTCCAGTACTTTTCGGATTAGCAACTGTATTAGTTTTCGCATTTATATTAGGAAATAAAGAGAAAAAGAGACTTGGAATTACTAAAGCAAATGTTGGCAAAGTAGATTTACCAGCATTAACAGAAGATCAAGAAGCACTTCTAAGACCACATTTGTTTGGAGTGAATGTAGGATTAATCTTATTAGCAATAGTAGGTTTGATAGTTGGTGGAAACTATGGAATTAAACCAGAGGTAGTATTTATGATTTCCTTTGTATTATCCATGGTAATTAACTATCCAAATGTATCAACTCAAAAAGCAAGGGTAGATGCCCATGCGAAATCTGCAATCTTAATGGCTTCAGTATTGTTTGCAGCAGGAGCGTTTACAGGAATAATGAAGGGTTCAGGAATGATTACTGCTATGTCAGAGTCTTTAGTTGCTATTATCCCTGATTCAGTAGCTAAATACTTTGCAGTAATTACAGGAATTATTGCTATGCCTGCATCATTGTTATTTGATCCAGATTCATTCTACTTTGGAGTTTTACCAGTGTTAACATCTACAGCAAGTGGATTTGGAGTTGATGTGCCAAGTATAGCAAGAGCAGCAATGTTAGGACAAATGACAACAGGATTCCCAGTATCACCACTTACACCAGCAACTTTCCTATTAGTAGGTCTAGCAGGAGTTGACTTTGGTGAGCATCAAAAGAAAACAATACCATATGCATTTACAGTGACTATAGTAATGCTTGTAGTTTCAATAGTAGTAGGTGCAATTATTATATAAGGAGGATAACTATGAAAAAGTTAAGAATAGGAAGTGGAGCTGGATATGCTGGAGATAGATTGGAACCAGCTTTAGAGCTTCTAGAAAAAGGTAACTTAGATTATATAAGTTTTGAATGTTTAGCTGAAAGAACAATTGCAATTGCTCAACAGGAAAAGTTAAAGAATCCACAAAAAGGATATAACGGATTATTAGAATATAGAATGGAAAATGTTCTACCTTTAGCTTGGAAAAACAAGGTAAAAGTAATAACTAATATGGGAGCTGCAAATCCAGAAGCAGGAGCAGAGGCCGTATATAAAATAGCTAAATCTTTAGGTATCGAAGGTCTGAAAATTGCAGCTGTAACTGGAGACGATGTAGGTAACAATATAAATTCTTATAATGATGTTAAGGTTTGGGAAACAGGAGAAAAACTTGAATTATTAGATGGAGAAATTATATCTGCAAATGCATATATAGGGGCAGAGGGAATAGTTAAAGCCTTAGAAATGGGTGCAGATGTGGTAATTACTGGTAGAGTATCAGATCCAGCAATATTTATAGCTCCACTTATTCATGAATTTGGATGGTCTTTTGATAATTATGATTTGCTAGGAAAAGCTACTGCAGTAGGTCATTTACTTGAGTGTGGTGGACAAGCAACAGGTGGATATTATGCAGAACCAGGTAAAAAGGATGTAAAGAATCTTGCTAACTTAGGTTTTCCAATAGCGGAAGTATCAGAAGATGGCAGCTTCTTTATAACGAAAGTAGAAGGTTCAGGTGGAGAGGTAACAAGACATACTCTTACAGAACAACTTATGTATGAAATTCATGACCCAGCAAACTATATAACTCCAGATGTAATTGCAGACTTTTCAAAGGTAGAGTTTGAGGAAGTTGAAAAGGATCTTGTCTTAGTAAAAGGAGCAACTGGAAAAGAAAAAACTGATTCTTATAAGGTATCTATAGGATATAAAGATTGTTTCATAGGTGAAGGGGAAATCTCATATGGTGGACCAGGAGCTTATGAAAGAGGAGTACTTGCTTTAGATATCGTTAAAGAAAGACTTAAATTAAGAGGATTAGAATTAGATGAAGTTAAATATGATATTTTGGGAGCAAATAGTCTTTATTGGAATACAGATAAATCTCCAACTTCCTATGAGGAAGTAAGAGTTAGAGTAGCTGCTAGATCTACAGATAAGGCTGTTGCTGCAAAAATTGGAGAAGAAGTAGAGACATTATATACAAATGGACCAGCAGGAGGCGGCGGTGCAACAAAGAAAGTTTCTGAGATTATATCAGTTGCATCTATACTAATTCCTAAAAAAGATGTAAATGTTCAAGTGCATATGTTGGAGGTGAAATAAATGAAATTATGGGATATAGCACATTCTAGAACAGGCGACAAAGGAAATATATCAAATCTTTCACTTATTGTATACAATATAGATGATTTTCAAATGGTTAAGGAAAAAATCACTGCTGAAGCAGTAAAGAATCATTTTAAAGATATAGTAAAAGGAGAAGTAGTTAGATACGAACTACCTCAATTAGGAGCATTAAATTTTGTTATGCAAGAAGCCCTAGGCGGTGGAGTAACAAGAAGTCTTTCATTAGACAAACACGGCAAAAGCTTAAGTTCATTTTTATTAGATATGGAAATATAGGGACAAAGGGACAGGACTACTGTCCCTTTTTGCATGTCCATATATTCTAAAAAAATGTAAGAAATTGTTGTTATTTATCTATTTAAAGTGGTATCTATATAGTATGGTAATTAAATATAGGTAAGGGGGTATTGATTTGGCTAGTATAAAAGATATTGAAGGAGTAGGAGAAGCATATGAGGCTAAATTGAAGGAAATAGGTATCGAAAGCACGGATATGTTATTAGAAAAAGGTTCAACAAAAAAAGGGCGTAAATCTATTGCGGAAGAGTCTGGTATATCTGAAAAATTAATACTTAAGTGGGTAAATCATGTAGATTTATTTAGGATCAAAGGAGTAGGTCCTCAATATGCTGAGTTACTTGAAGCTTCTGGAGTTGACACAGTTCCAGAATTAGCTACTAGAAAACCAGATAATCTATTGGCCAAGATGTTAGAAGTAAATGAGGCAAAAAACCTGGTAAGAGGACTTCCTGTATTAAAACAAGTTGAAAAATGGGTATTACAAGCAAAAGATTTACCTAAGGTAGTTAAACATTAGGCACAAAGGGACAGTTCAGACCACTGTCCCTTTTCTATTTCCATAGATTCAGCTAAGTGCTATAATATGAGTAAGAAGTAATATGGAGGGGTTTTGATGAGAGGTATTGTAGACTTGAATTCTGATATTGGGGAAGGATTTGGCTCATATGTCTTGGGTATGGATGGGGATATTATTCAGCATGTGACTTCTGTAAATGTGGCTTGTGGTTGGCACGCTGGTGACCCCATTATTATGGAGGACACTGTCATAGAAGCCATAAGGAATAATGTTGGCATTGGAGCACATCCCGGTTATCCTGATTTAATGGGTTTTGGTAGGAGAAACATGGACATTAGCCCAAGGGAAGCTAGAGCTTATATGATTTATCAATTGGGGGCACTTTCTGCTTTCGCAAAGGCAAATGGTGGTAAGATTCATCATATAAAGCTTCATGGAGCCTTTTATAATATGGCATCTATGAAGGAAGAAATAGCTGAGGAGATAATCAATGCCATATTAGATGTGGACAAGGATATTATTCTTCTTGCTCTAAGTGGAAGTTATTTAGCTAATCGTGGAGCTGAAAGGGGACTAAAGGTAGCCCAAGAGGTATTTGCTGATAGAGGATATAATGATGATGGGACTTTAGTGAATCGAAGGCTTCCTGGTGCATTTATTCATGATAAGGAAGAGGCTTTTCAAAGAATCAAGAAGATGGTATTAGAAGAAAAAGTAAATACCATTAATGGCAAGGAAATTAGTATAAAGGCTGATTCCATATGTGTTCATGGAGACAATCCCATGGCTCTTGATTTTGTAAGATATATCAGGGAGAATTTAATACAGTCTGGAATCCAAGTTAAGAAATTAGAAGAATTTATATAGAAGCTGGTGAAGATAATGTATGAGACTACAAAATATATCCCTGTCGGAGATAGGGCCATATTAGTTGAATTTGGCAATAGTATTAGTCCAGAAATCAATGCAAAGGTTTCCAATATGGTGAGAGTTATTGATAATATAGGTATAGAGGGGATAATAGGGCTACTGCCTACTTATAGGTCAATACAGATAATCTATGACCCTATGCTAGTGGAGTACAACGAATTGATAAATAGTATTAAAGTGATGGAAGAAGGTAGAGTAAATTATAGCTCTGAAGATGCTAGGATTATAGAGATTCCAACTATTTATGGTGGAAAATATGGTCCAGATATTGAGTTTGTGGCTAAACACAATGGATTGACTGTGGAAGAGGTCATTAAAATACATAGCACAAGAGATTATCTTGTATATATGCTAGGCTTTACCCCTGGATTTGGATATTTAGGTGGTATGAGTGAAAGGATTGAGACTCCTAGACTTGAGGTACCAAGAGTTAATATAGCTGCTGGTTCTGTTGGTATAGCAAACAATCAAACTGGTATTTATCCAATAGATAGTCCTGGTGGGTGGCAGCTTATTGGATGGACTCCTCTTAGGCTATATGATTCCATGGATAATCCTCCTGTCTTGTTAAATGCAGGAGATTATATAAGATTTGTCCCTATTAGTGAGGATGAATATTTGAGGAATGTCAAGGGTGGTGAAGCCTATGGCAAAGATTAGAATTATTAAATCTGGGGCTTTTACCACTGTTCAGGATAAGGGCAGGTGGGGATATGAAAGATTTGGTATATCCGTAGCTGGATCCATGGATGATTTCGCCAGTAGGGTTGCGAATATTTTAGTGGGCAATCCAGAAGATTCTCCTGTTATTGAAAGTGCTTTTCTAGGACCTGAGATTTTCTTTGATTGTGATGAAATCATTAGTATCACTGGCGGATATATGAACCCTAGAATAAACGGAGAGCCCATACCACAGTGGACTAGTATAAAGGTAAGAGGAGGAGATATTCTTAACTTTTCTCCCGCAAGTAGCGGATTTAGATCCTATATATCATTTAGTAGGGGACTGGATATACCAGAAGTAATGGGTAGTAGATCAACTTTTACTAGGGGAAAACTGGGAGGATATAAGGGGAGAAAATTGGAAAATGGTGATGAAATCAAGTTAGGAAATAAGGAGTTAAGCAATGCTGGAAGTTATTTACCATCTTCTTTTATACCTGTATATGGTAAGGAAAAGGAAATTAGGGTCATCATGGGGCCACAGGATAATTATTTTACTGAAGTAGGAATAGAGACCTTTTTAACTTCTAGATATAATATTACTTCTGAAGCGGATAGGATGGGCTATAGACTAGATGGTGAGAAAATAGAACATATTGAAAGTGCTGATATTATTTCAGATGGAATTGTTTTTGGTTCTATACAGGTACCAGGCCATGGCTTTCCAATAATTATGATGGCTGATAGGGCTACTACTGGAGGCTATACTAAGATTGCTACAGTTATTACTCCAGATTTATCTACTTTAGCTCAAATGGCTCCAGGAGATTTTATTAATTTTAAGGCTGTTTCCCTAGGAGAAGCCCATGTATTATATAGACAATATGAAAATAGATTTAAGAAAATTAAAGCTGTAGTTGAGGAAAATAGCTTTGACTTCAATGGAATAAGAAAGCTAGATTTAAGAATAAATAATTCAAATTATAAAGTAGATATTAGGGAAGTGGGACAGTAATCCTGTCCCTCTGTCCCGCGGGAGGAGATAGATTATGAAGGTATTAGTTACAGGATTTGAACCATTTGGGGGCGAAGCGATTAATCCAGCCCTTGAAGCAGTAAAGATGTTAAAGGATGAGATATTAGGGGCTAAGATAGTTAAATTAGAATTACCTACTGTGTTTGTTAAGTCTAGAGAGATATTGGAAAGAGCTTTGGAGGAGGAACAACCAGATATAGTCATTTGTGTGGGACAAGCAGGTGGCAGGGATAAAATCAGCATTGAAAGGGTAGCTATCAATATTGATGATGCGGGGATTCAAGATAATGAAGGTAATCAGCCTATTGATAAGACCATATTTGAAGGTGGAGATGTGGGGTATTTTTCTACTTTGCCTATTAAAAAAATATTAAATAATCTAAAGGAAAATAAAATCCCTGGAGAAATATCTAATTCAGCAGGCACCTATGTATGTAATCATATTATGTATAGCTTGCTTTATAATATAGACAAGGGAAATAAAAAGATATTAGGTGGATTTATTCATATACCATATATTCCAGAGCAAGTTATAGACAAAAAAATGGCGCCAAGTATGTCCTTAGACTATATTGTAAAAGGACTTACAATAGCAATAGAAGCTTGCATATAAGTAGAGGGGAGGGTTCTCGTGGTTACAAACCACAAGAACCGTCCCCTTGGTTCATTTAGTTGATGCTATGGTTTTTGATAGTTCATTGATACTCTCTGATAGCTGACTTAATTTTCCTTCTATTCTTACCAATAGGTATATGGATATAACAATAGGAAAACCAAGATTGGCCACATTTGAATATATTTCTTCCACTTTATCACCACCTTATATTATTAAAAGAGGGACAGTAGTCCTGTCCCTCTGTCCCTATATTTCTAATGTGCTTACTGCTGTTGTTACTATTCTAGCCTCCTTAGCTACTACTAGATCCATTAAGGAAGATGTGAATACATTGTAGTTAATTATGGCATCCATAGCCACTCCTACTTCTTCAGGAGTTATATCTGATCTAGGATCATCTATGCTAATTACAAATTTCTTATTAGCTCCATCTAGAAACTCCATTTCTAATTTAGTCTTGTTCATTTTTTCACCACCTTTCTTTAAAAGATAGATTCTTCATCTGAAACAGGTTGAAGGATCTTCTTTTTTACTATTCGCTAATTAAGTCTGTTGTTTCAATCTTCTTCACTTTTAGCAAGTTTTTTTCTTGCAGACCAGATATTGCAGTAGCTGTATTGTATAGATCTTCATCTATAGCTGTGGTCTTAATTTGTGAAAAGGATTTTGAGTCAACTTTTTGCTTTCCTTCTACGATTCCTCCATCCATCTCAAGTTTTAATGTCATCTTTTCCTTTATCGTTTGAATTGCCATTCTATCACCTCCTTTTATGATGTAGGGATATTGTTCATCCCTTACATTAAATAGATAGAAGTAATAGGGAAATATTACTATGGTTAATTCCAACAAAATCTACTATATTTCCCGGGAAAACTTATTCTAAGACAAAATTCTCCTAAAACAAGTAAATATGCTCATGAAAAGTAGAAATTTGAATTGTTACAAAAAAATTTTCCCGAAACTAATTCTTAAATTGACAGATAATTCTGTCTTATATCAATTAACCACCAAGATGTTTATGAAATAAAGTACATTATATTAAGTGCTTTGATTAGTGTATAAAATCCAAGGGGTTGGCTATAATTACCTATAGTTGGCAGTTAATATTTCTGCTATTTTTACCAATTGACAATAGCTGACATCTATAAAATATGTCGGAAAACGCTTCTAGACTAAGGTACAAGTTTATGATTATTATATAAAAAAGAGTAACTAATAATTTAGAAGGGGTGAAGCCAATCTATAATATGAAGGGAGTGTATTAAGGTTAAGCTTAGGTTAAGGTAAAAGCCACTAAATAATCGGAAAAAAACTAGGGGGAACACAGGATGATTAGGAGAGAAAAAAGAAAGCTACTAAGAATAATCATGATCATTAGCATAATAATATCAATATTTCCCTTTGTGTCTTATGCACAGGTTAATGACATTTCAGACTATTGGGGAAGAGATGCAATTGCAGAGTGGATTGAAAAAGGTCTAGCTAATGGTTATCCCGATGGTACATTTAGACCTACTAATAATATTTCAAGGGCTGAATTTATGAACTTAGTGAATAATGCCTTTGCTTATACTGAGGAAATGGAAATAGATTATGATGATGTCATTGAAGGCAAATGGTATATAAGCA
>CAZIII010000052.1:10208-12010 GCA_964539425.1 uncultured Tissierellaceae bacterium
TATTAAAAGGGCAAAGGCTGCAAATTATATAACTGGGTATGATGATGGAACTATGAGGCCTGATAATACAATAACTAGGGAAGAAGTTGCGGCTATTATTACTAGGATAACGAATCTTAGCTTAAATGAAAAAGGAATAGAAGAATTCAAGGATAAGGGGAATATTCATTGGAGTAAGGGATTTGTAGGAGCAGTAGCATCTGCAAAATATATGGTAGGATTTCCTGATGGAAGTTTTAAACCCCAAAACAATATCACTAGAGGAGAAGCAGTATATGCTCTAAACAACATAATTATGGGAAAATCAGAGCTAGAGGAAGTACAAGCAATAGCTAAGCAAGACTTCTTAGGGATTACCTATATTAGAATTACATGGAATCAAGCTATTAAACCAACCATAGTAAAGGCAAATGGTGAAGATCTGACCTATGATGCTAGTGACGGAAAATGGAAGGGGACAGCGTTAGACTTAAATATTGGTGATGAAGTCGAAATTATAGCCATAGTTAATGGGGTAGAGAAAAAAATGGTTATTATTGTAAAAGATATCCTAGATAACTAGGCTATTATAATATAAAAAAACAGGAGGGGTTAAAGTGAAAAAAGTGTATATTAAGAGATTGCTATCGTTAATGATGGTACTGTTATTAGTTTTTCCAGTGTTAGTATCAGCTTCTTCATCTAGTTCAATCATTAAAAAGGTTTATTTTAAGGATGAGGCTGGGGATATGGTATTTGTTGATTACGAAGCTGCTATTAACCAATCATTGGAAGGAGACAATTCTCTATATAACGGAATTAAACATTATGTAGGGATAGCAGAGGCAAAGGGTAGGCCAATATATTTAGAGACAGATACAGGAAAAATCATAGATTTCAAATTAGCAATGATAGACAATTTATTTAGACTTGAAGATATTATTGAAAATACTGAGTATGAAGTAGACCATGAGATTGAATATAGCCATGAATTAAAGATAGTAGGGGGAGAACCGGTTATAGATCCAATAGAATCACATACAAACTATACTATCGACATATATGGACCTGAAACATTAAAAGTAGGTGAAATAGGCAACTTTGATGTAAGAGCTTATGGAGATGGAGAAGGTAATGTAAATTATAGAGCTAGGTATGAATATAGAATATCTGGAGGACCAGGAATATTAGAATATCTTGATGGGAATAGTTGGAGAGAAATACCTCTTTCAGGAAGTTTTGGACCTACAGATGGATTTACTCTAACTCCAGACTGGAATGTAACAACCAGCCTAAAATTTACACCTACTGCAGAAGGGACATATTCAGTTAATCTTACTCTAAAGGATTTAGATGAAAATAAGACTTTAGCAGACGCCGACCATATTCTTAGAGTTACTAAAGTAGTAGAGATAGTTGAATTGGTAAGCATTACTCCAGTAAGTGGAATTGAAGTAGAAGCTGGAACTTCAGAGGAAATAGCAATAGGCCTTTTACCACAAACTACAACAATTATAGATAGTAAAGATAGAGTTCATACAGTAGATCTGTCATGGACTATGGAAACTTATGATGGAAATATTGCAGAAGATTATACAGCTATAGGAAGATTTGACCTACCAGAAGGAATCCAAAATAGTGCAGGATTGGAGTTAAAGGTAGAAGCTATAGTAACAGTAGGCCAACTACCAGATTTAGAATGGCCAATAGAGGTAGAAAATGTAACTGTGGGAAAGAGTCAAATCACTAATAGAACCTATGCAAATATAGATATTAAAAATGAATATATACCCATAGTTGAGAAGGTTTATGTAGATAATACA
>CAZIII010000053.1:0-11854 GCA_964539425.1 uncultured Tissierellaceae bacterium
TAGAGTTTTGTTCTGAGTTACCAACATTTTACGATTTAACACCTAAGGAGCTTTCCAGTGTAGCTTATACTCTTGGAATTGATTTTGAGATATTTTATTCAGATCAAAGAGTAGGTGAATTATCAGGAGGAGAGAAGGTAAAGTTGCAATTAGCCAGGATTTTAATGCAAAAACCTGATGTGCTTTTACTCGATGAGCCTTCGAATGATATTGATATTGAAACCCTAGAATATCTTGAGAAATTTATAAACAATTGCAAGATTCCTATACTTTTTATTTCTCACGATGAGACTCTAATAGAGAATACTGCCAATCTAATTATTCATATAGAGCAGTTAAGACGTAATACTATACCTCAACATACAGTTGCTAAAACAGACTATAGAACATATACACGAGAGCGATTAAATAGACTTATTCATCAGGAGCAAGTAGCTAAAAAGGAAAGAAGTGATTATGAAAAGCAGCAGGAAAGATATAGACAAATTTTACAAAAGGTTGAGCATCAACAAAATACAATTTCCCGACAAGATCCTGCAGGAGGTCGGCTTTTAAAGAAAAAGATGCATTCTGTAAAATCTATGGGTAGAAGATTTGACAGAGAATATGAGAATATGACAGAGATACCTGATACAGAGGATGCGATTTTTGTTAAGTTTGATAATGAAATTAATATACCAAATGGAAAGCAAGTTCTTGATTATTCATTAGATAAACTTAAGGTTGATGATCGTATTCTAGCTACTGATATTAACTTAATGGTAAGAGGTCCTGAGAAGGTGTGTATCATTGGGAAAAATGGAGTAGGCAAAACTACCTTAATGAGAAAAATAGCTGAAGAATTGTTAAATAGAACAGATATAAAAGCATCCTATATGCCACAGGAATATGAGGAACTTTTAGATTTTGCAATATCTCCAATAGAGTTTTTGACAATAAGTGGAGATAAGGAAGAAAATGCTAGAATTCGAACATTTCTAGGGAGTATGAGATATACTGCCGATGAAATGAATCATAAAATTGCTGAGTTGTCAGGTGGTCAGAAGGCAAAGCTTCTCTTCTTAAAGATGACTATGGATGCTAGCAATGTTTTGATACTGGATGAGCCAACAAGAAATTTTTCCGCCTTATCAAATCCTGTAATACGAAATATTCTAAGAGAATACAAAGGAGCTATTATAAGTGTTTCTCATGACAGAAAGTATATAAATGAGGTTTGTTCTACAGTATATGAGCTTAAAAGAGAGGGTTTAGTCGAAGTGTTTCGTTTATAGTGGTAAAAACTAATTTTGGAGGGAATCGACTATGTTGTACACAGATTGTGGATGAAGAATTAGCTTTTTAAATTTACCAAAGGGAGTTTCTATAAAGAACAAAATTTAATTTATAGATTAATAGTTCCTAATCTGGGTAATTTAATAAGGTGAGGATATATTAAAGGAGGCTATAAAATTGATAAAAGAAAATATTTACAAATTATTAAACGAACAGATAAATAAAGAAATTTTTTCAGCGTATTTGTATCTAGATATTGCAAATTACTATATTGATAATGGTCTAGATGGATTCGGGAATTGGTTCAAGATCCAAGCACAGGAGGAGATGGACCATGCTATGTTGTTTATCCAATATATGCAGAACAACGGATTATCTGTGAAATTAGCTGAAGTTGCTGCTCCTAATATGGAATATGAACAATATGATGTACCTCTTCATGAGTCTTTAAAACATGAGCAATTTATAACTGAATCAATTCATAATATTTATGATGCAGCATTCCAAATTAAAGATTTTAGAACTATGCAATTTCTAGATTGGTTTATAATGGAGCAAGGTGAAGAGGAGAAAAATGTTGAAGATTTAATATTAAAATATAAAAACTTTGGTACCGATTCCAAGGGATTATATCTTATTAATTCAGAACTTGCAGCTAGAGTATATGCTCCACCATCATTGGTTTTAGATTAATCACATCTGATAAAAGTTATATAGGCCAGGCTTGAAATAATTACTTATTTAGCCTGGCCTATATTTATAAACTTATATCTCTGTACAATTTAATTTTTCTAGCTCTTCAGATAAAGACTTTGCAAGTAGAAAATCCTTATCTTTTAAAGCCAATTCAATTTTCGTCTCAACAGATTTTCTTTTTCTTTCGATTTCTAAAGATTCTACATCAAAATGATTATCATAAATCATTTTTCTAAACTTCCGCATACTCATTTTTCTAATTGTCTTATCTTCAATGAGCAAAACATAATTCATACAATTGACAATAGAGTAGTAATCATGAGAAATCATTAGAATCCCACCGTTATAATTCTCAATGGCTTTTTCAAGTGCAATTTGTGAATAGGTATCTAAGTGACTTGTTGGCTCATCAAGCAGCAACAAATTTGCGTTACTAGCAGAAATCTTAGCTAATTGAAGCATGTTTTTTTCTCCACCAGATAAAGACTCTATCTTCTGATTAATGATTTCTTCGTTGAATCCATAATTGGAGACATGTGATTTAATCTCATCATAAGTTTTAAATCCCATATCATAAAATTCATCAACTATTGTATTTGATTCATCTAGCATTTCTCCTTGAATTTGAGACAAATAAACCGTTTTAATATTTTCATTAAATGCAATAGCAGGATTTTCATTTTCAAATATTTCTTTTAATAAAGTTGTTTTTCCAGTACCGTTAGGCCCGATAAGAGCGACCTTATCAGTGGGATTTATTTCAAAACTTACATTTTCTAAAAGTATATCATCAAAAGAAAGGCTATAATTATTAAGCGTTAGAGCAGGTCCGTCTTCGATTACATTATCAGTAGCAAAATGGATATCTGGTTGTTTAATATCTACAAATGGTGCTTTGATTCTGTTTGCCTTTAACCTCTCTTGAATCTTAACTCTAGCATTTACTGTTTTTCCTCTAGCAGCTTCCGCATTCTCGTTTGCAATAAATCTTAATTTTCCTATTAAAACATCGTTTCGCTCAATTTCTTCATCATCAGCAGTAGCTAATTCTTGTAGCTCAATTTTGGTTTGAAGAAGTTCAAATTTATAATCAACATATCTTCCGTTAAATTCTTGAATTTCCATATTTTCAAGATGTATGATTTTGTTAAAACAATTATCCAGTAGATATCTGTTATGGGTGATAATTAACAATGTACCTTTATGAGAATTGATTAAATCTTTAAGAGCATTAAGGTTTTCAAAGTCTAAGAATACATCAGGTTCATCCATAATCATTAAATCTGGACTTTGTAGCATTTCTCTAATGACTTGAATAAGTTTGAATTCGCCACCACTAAGTTTAGATACCAGTTGATCTTTATACTTCATTAGGTCTGCAAGATTAAGTTTCTTACTAATAAGGTTTTCAAAATCATCTCCACCCATTGCATCAAGTTTATCTAAAGAATTTTGGTATTTTTCTAATAAAGGATCTATATCAGAAGACACTTCCATTTCAGCACAAATGGCTGAAATTTCATTTTGCATCTCAATAAATTCTTCTCCAATATATTCAAAAACAGTAATATCTTTGGTTTTATCTAGCTGCGAAAACTGGCTTATATACCCAATCTTGTAACTAGGATCGATCTCTAAGCTTCCATCAAAGTTATGTTTTTCTGGATCCATAATTATGTCTACAAGTGTACTCTTTCCAATCCCACTTGAACCAATAAAAGCACAATGTTGACCATTTGTTATTTCAAAAGAAATTTTATTATACAGATCTTTTTGGGGAAATGAGTAGGATAAGTTATCAATTTTTATCATATTATTACCTCTCTTTAGGGGATAAAAGAGCTTATAAAATAGCTCTTCAGTATATAACTTTACCAATCATAGCTACTCTTATGTAGTAACTTGATTTTTTATTTACCGACGTAGCATAACATTTTTTTGGATTAATTACAATCATTTCATGTAAATGCTATTCAATTATTTGCATAGGTATAAAAATAAATTAAAGGTCTCCAGATTTTGGAGACCTTTAATTATTAATTACACATATAAGTTTTTTATATTATGCTTGTGGAATAAATTTATTTATTAATTTCAATTTTTCCGCCAGTATAAGATCCATCATCATAATTTTCATTAAACTTGATGCCACTAGAATCTAATCCGCGTTCTTTTAATCTCTTTTCAATGCCTTCTTTGTTTTTATTTCTTTCAAAAGGATTAGCTGTTTCTTTAACACCTTCTACAACTTCATACCATTTTTCAAAAGGAATACCAATCCCTATTTCATCAGCTTGCCAGTCTGCAACTAGGCGAGTTCCTGGACATAATAAGGAGATGTTAATATCTTTAGTATTATAAGTATAGGTTGTTAAATCTTGACAAACTGCTTGTAGTCCAACAGTTCTTAAGTTAGTGGTATAACCATTAAAGTAGCCATGTCCTTGTATCATTCTCATAACATTATATGAACTTCCGACTACGATTACAACATCTGGATTTTCTTTAAAATTTTCAAGAGGCATAACTACTATGCCAGCAGGCTCTTCTTTTAGGAATAGCATTTCATCACTAATGCTTTTTGATGTTTCTAAATTATGATAAATACCTTTACTGAATCTTCCTTTTCCACTTGCCATTGGCTCAGGTATATCTTTCATTTTTAAAGCCATTGCTCCATTGGGACATGATTGGTTTTCTTTAGTAAGTTTCATAGAATTACCTTTACTTGCAAGCTGTACTGAGTTACAATATGTAACTTTACGGTCTCTTTGTGGAACTTCGAAATTATCAAATTCATTTTTATCAAAGAAAAATTTAATTCCTACTGGTTTTCTGCTTAAATCTAAATAAGATTCGATCAAATCCACACTATGTTTAATATCCATTTTTTCATCCCCCATATCAAAGTAATTGTAAAAACTGTTAAATTTTATTATACCATAGGCTACAATAAAATTTGATTGAAAATACTTATGGAAATTAATTAATTATTAATAAGATTAATAATTAGATTAATAATTAGATCTTATACCAAATACTGAAATATCAGTGAGAGATGAAAATCTTTGGGTATTAGAAGGATAAATTAGTTTTCCTCTGTGCAATAGCAGTATATAATATACGTAACGAGGTGATTGAAATATTAAGTTTTACTAAAGAAAAAATTAAAATAATAATAGCCATGTTAATATGGGGAACAATAGGGGTTTTAGTTAGAGAAATTAATTTAGCTAGTGCAGAGATTGCTTTTTTTAGGGCGTTAATAGGAAGTATGTTTTTACTTATATTAGGTATATTTAAGAAACAAAGACTCACTGGAATTGGATTGAAAAGAAATTTATCCTTATTAATTTTATCTGGAGCAATAATTGGGGTTAATTGGATATTGTTGTTTCAAGGTTATAAATACACTACAATTTCAAATGCTACCCTAAGTTATTATACTGCACCGATATTTATAGCCATTTTTTCATCCCTTGTACTAAAAGAAAGATTAAGTATAAGGAAAATAACATATATCCTTGTTTCAATAATGGGGTTATTTTTAATATTACAAACCGGAGGGACAAGTAATATTTCATCATATAATAATATAAAAGGTATATTATATGGCTTATCAGGGGCAGTACTTTATTCAATAGTAGTTATTCTTAACAAACATATTAAGGGCATACCAGCATTTACTATTACATTGATACAACTATTTGTAGCAGGTATGGTATTGTTACCATTAGTTATTGGTAACGATAAATTAAACTTAGGATTAGTGGATACAAAATCTTGGATAATCATGCTATTACTAGGCATAGTACATACTGGAATTGCTTACTTATTATATTTCTCGGCAATAAAGGAAGTTGAGGGTCAATCAATAGCGATATTAAGCTATATTGATCCCATATTTGCGGTACTTATATCTTTTGTATTTCTAGGTGAACCCATGGGAACCTTGCAAATGCTAGGTGGGGTACTAATACTAGGTTCCACATATTTCAGTGAAAGAAAATAATTTCAATCCAAATCAAGTATAGAATAGTTGCGAAGATGTTTAAAAACATATTTACATTGGTAGATACATTTAATTTGAAACCAATAAGTACAGCGGAGGACGACTTAAAGAATTCTATAAAACAAGTAATAAGCTAAATATGTAAATGATAAGGAGAAAGGATAAAGGATAAAGCTATGGAATACGAGATTATACATTTACCTAAAGAGAAATGGAAGGGAACTGTTATTCCAATAAGATACATAACAGATAAGTATTATGATGTTTGCGTAATTAGAACAGATAAAGGATTTAATATTGAGATAGAAAAGAGAGATTTTATTGAGCCTGTAACTCATACACCAGAAGAAAATGATTTTCCAGATAAGTTATATGAAGATCACTGGGAGAATGCTTATGCTTGGGGAGTATTAGTTAATGATGAGTTAATTGCAGCAATTGAAACTGATCAAGAATTATGGTCTAATCGTCTAAGAGTTACAGAACTTTGGGTAGCAAAAAAATATCAAAAGCAAGGAATAGGTCATGCATTAATGGAAATGGCCAAGGAACAAGCAAGGAGAGAGCGTCGTCGAGCTATTATACTAGAAACACAATCATGCAATGTTAATGCGATAGATTTTTATCAGCATGAGGGCTTTAGCTTGATTGGTCTGGATACTTGTTGCTATAAGAATAATGATTTAGATAGAAAAGAAGTAAGGCTAGAATTCGGATGGTTTCCGGGACAATGGGATTAATATATCAAGGTAATATGTGTATATGGAGAAATAAATGCAAAATTAAAAGGCGCCTTCTATAAAAATAAGATGGATAAAGAGTATCCTGTAGTAGGAGACTATGTTCTTCTACAATATAATGAAAATGGAAGTTCTTTAATTGAGGAAATATGTCAACGAAAGAGTTCTTTTTCCAGAATGGATTTTTCAGGACATGCTGCTGGATATGTTAAAACAGTGAAAGAGCAGGTAATAGCAGCTAATTTTGATTATGTATTTATTCTTTCGTCTCTGAACCATGATTTTAATTTGAATAGGATAACAAGATATATTAGTGTGGCTTTACAAAGTGGTGGGAAACCCATAGTCATTTTGACAAAAGCAGATGAATGTCACAATCCAGATACTTATATAGCACAGGTAAAAAGCATATCAGAGAAGGCTGATGTTTTTGCTATTAGCGCTATAACTGGATTTGGAATGAAACAATTAAATGTATATATACAGGCAGGAAAAACTATAGTTTTTTTAGGATCTTCTGGAGTAGGGAAATCAACACTTGTAAATGCAATTGCAGGGGAAGAAATCATGGTGGTAAGTGAGATACGTGAAAATGATTCTAAAGGGAGACATACCACAACTCACAGACAATTGATTGAGCTTCCTTCAGGAGTAACTGTTATTGATACTCCGGGAATTAGGGAACTTGGAATATATGATGCTGAAAATGGCATAAATGATACATTCTCAGATGTAGTTCAACTTTTCGCTAAATGTAAATATAATAACTGTAGTCATAGTAAGGAGCCAGGATGTGGAGTAAATCAAGCAATTGAAGAGGGGATGCTTTCCAGAGAGAGATGGGAAACATATTGTCATCTATCAAATGAAAATCAATGGGGAAAGAATAAATCAGTATATACTAAAAAAGGTAAACTGGAAAACAAGACAAAAATGGGAAAAAATAAGAAGAATAAATAATCACATTTATTATTGCATTTAGCGTATCAAAAAAACATATGGCTGTAGCCCCAGAAAGAGTAACGATCAATCATTTTGCAGATGAAATTACACAGTCTGGATATGAATATAGTAAGGAATTGATACGTATTCCTTGGAATATTCCTATAGATCTTGGATTGTTGGAGAAGATAATCCAGTTTAATATTTCAGATAAAGCTGATTACGATTCTTTTTGGAGAAAGTGATAGATTGTTTTAGTTTGAAGTTATATTTAATTTTGGTATAATAGGTTTTAGTGTGTAGATAGGCAGGTGAACTTATGATTAGATTTGAAAATGTATCAAAAAAATTTATTATAAATGGTAAAGAAACTAGAGTTATAAATGAAGTTAATTTATCTATAGATAAAAAAGAAATTTATGGGATAGTTGGAGAAACAGGTAGTGGCAAATCAACTATTCTGCGATTGATGAATGGATTTATCGAACCTGATGGTGGAGAAATATATTTGATGGGTGAAAAGTTAGATAAAAAAACAAAACATAGATTAGTTAAGGATACATCAATGATTTTTCAAGGATTTAATTTATTAAACAACCTAAATGTCATTGATAATGTACTTTTGCCAGCAAAACTAAGAAAGGGAATCAAAAAACATAATATTGAAAAAGCAAGAGAATTATTATCCTTTGTTGGTCTTGCTAATTTTGAAGAATCCTTTATTAAGACCTTATCTGGTGGAGAAAAGCAAAGAGTTGCCATTGCACGTACATTAATGACAAATCCAAAGCTTATTTTTTGTGACGAACCTACTTCAGCTCTAGATGAAAAGATGAGCTATGAAATATTAAAGCTCTTAATAGATGTTAACGAAAAATTTGGAACTACGATAGCTATAGTGTCACATGATATATCTGTAATTAAAGCTTTATGCAATCGGGTCGCCATCATAGAAAATGGCGGGGTTGCAGATGTTGTTTCCTTAGAAAGAAAAGAATTAAATCCTCTTTCCTATAAGGAGGCTTTGTTACATGATTAATCAATATATAGACACATTCAAGACCTTCAAGTTAGAGATTTTTAGGTCCTTATTTGAAACTCTAGATATGATGATTACAGCAATGTGTATTTCTCTAATTATAGGGTTGTTTCTTGGATTTCTTTTGTTTATCACAGGCTCAAATGGGATTTACAAGAATAAAAGGATATATTTTATTATATCTAGTCTAATAAATATAACTCGATCAATACCATTTATTTTATTTATAATTGTAATAATACCATTTAATCGACTGATTTTAGGGACTGGTTTTGGTGTTGATGCATCAAAAATCCCATTAAGTTTCATTGGGATTGCCATATTCTCTAGATTTATAGAGCATAATCTATTAGATGTAGATAAAAATATTTATGAAACCTCCTATGCCCTAGGAGCTAATACAATACAATATTTTATACACTTTTTACTAAAAGAAGCTCGTTCAGGCTTAATTTTAAGCTTTACTTCAACTATCATTAGTCTGTTATCATATTCAACTGTAATGGGTATAATTGGTGGGGGAGGCTTAGGATACTTGGCAATAAGCGAGGGTTATTATAATTTTAATTACAAATTGATGTGGATTATTATTATAATGATGATATTAATAGTCCAGATTATACAGACAACTGGCAACATGATAGCTAATAAAATTGATAAAAGATAATGGAGATGATAAGTGTGAAAAAGATTATAGTAATATTAAGTATACTTGTATTAAGCATTTCATTAGTAGGATGTGGAGCAGCTACATCTGGTGATAATAATGAAATTAATGTTGGGGTTGCATTTTATCCAATGAAAGATATTTTAACCTTAATAAAAGATGATTTAAAAGAGGCAGGATACGATTTAATTATCAATGAGTTTGCTGATTATCAAGCACCTAATAATTTATTAAAAAACAAAGAACTAGATGCAAATATGATTCAACATGATTATTTTCTACAATCATTTAATAAGGCTAATAATTCAGATTTAGTAACTATTCAACCTATATATCATGCTACATTTGCTTTATATTCAAAAGATTATAAAACAGTTGAGGAAATACCCAATGATACAAGTATTACGCTACCAGATGATTCAACTAACCTAAGTAGAGCCTTATATCTATTAGGTCAAGCTGGATTACTCACATTTAAAGACAATAAAACTATTGAATTAACCATTGATGATATTGAGTCTAATCCTAAAAATTTGATACTTGATGATCAAGTACCTTTAACTAGCTTAGCTCAGAGGTATACAGAAACAGGTCTTGCAATAATGTATCCTACTTATGCAAAAAGCTTAGAATTAGTTGGTGATGATCAACGATTATATGTTGAGAAACAAGATGATGTAACGGAAGGTTATGCCATCTCTTTAGTTGCAAGAAATGATAATAAAGATAGTGAAAAGATAAAAGTATTAATTGAACATCTAACAAGTGATAAGGTAAGACAATTTTTAATCGATGAATATAATTGGGCAAGTAGTCCTGCATTTTAGAGGAAGAATAACCATTTGAAGGGTTCAATATGACTAACTCTACAAATAAGATTTTAGATTCATTTAGATAAATTGTAATCCCTCAAATTAGTTGTTTAAATAATTAGATAAGGTGGACTAGAAAATATTCTCTAGGTCCACTTTTAAAGTCGAAGGAGCAAACTATATTGGTGCGTGTATTACTTTGGTATAATATCATCATGGAGGTACAAAATGTATAAAGGACTTAAATTATATTCAAGACTTGATAAGGTTTTTTTAAGAAACATGCTCAAAATAGCTTTACCTGTTATGATTCAAAATTTGATTACATCATCACTTAATATGATAGATACCATCATGGTGGGAAAATTAGGAGAAGTAGAAATAGCTGCTGTTGGAATAGCCAATCAGTACTTTTTCTTTTTTACCATGATACTTATCGGCTTATGTGGAGGATGTAGCGTTTTTATTTCTCAATACTGGGGAAAGAAGGACTTTACTAATATAAAAAGAGTGCTTGGTTTAGGATTAGTATCTGTTTTACTTGTTTCTATAGTTTTCATGGCTGTAGGATTTATTAATCCTGAGAAAATCATTTCAATATTTAATAAAGATTCTACAGTTATAAATTTAGGAGGAAAATACTTATTTATAGTATTATTTAGCTATATTTTCACAGGAGTAACATTTATATATAGTTATTCTTTGCGTTCAATAGGAAATACTCTTGCACCTTTGATTGTTAATATAGCAGCACTTTTATGCAATGTGTTTTTTAATTACATACTGATATTTGGAAAATTTGGTGCTCCTGCCTTAGGGGTAGGAGGAGCCGCAATTGCTACATTAATAGCCAGAGTAATTGAAGCAATAGCACTTGTGTTTTTAGTTTATAAAGATAATGGGGTATTTGCAGCAAAATTAACAGAACTAAAAGATTTAAACCTGGATTTTTTTAAGAAATCCTATAAGGTTATTTTACCTGTTTTACTAAATGATGTATTATGGGCTATGGCAAGTCTTATTTATTCCGTTGTTTATGGCCGTATGGGAACAGGGGCTACAGCTGCTATTCAAATATGCAATACTGTAAGTAATATGTTTATGGTAGTGACCTTTGGTATGGCAAGTGCATCTGCTATAATGATCGGTAAAAGCATAGGGGAAGGAAAAGAAGATCAAACTATTGATTATGCTAAAAAGTTTATGGTAATTTCTTCATTTGTAAGTATAATTCTAGGATTAAGTTTGGCATTAACATCTCCCCTTATATTAGACTTGTTTAGTGTTTCTAGTGAAGTAAGGAGTAGTACTTTAATTATGCTCTATGTAATTTCTTTTATATTTATTGTTCGATTTTTGGGAATGGTTATAATAGTAGGTATTTTGCGTGGGGCAGGGGATGCAAGAAGTGCCCTTATAATAGAGGGGTCTACTATGTGGTTTATAGGAGTTCCATTAACCATAATGGGAGCATTTTTATTTAAGCTTCCTGTGCACATGGTATATGCATTGGCAATTTTAGAAGAAGTAGCAAAATTGATTTTAGGATTAATGCGGTTGAAATCACGTAAATGGATTAATAATATAACATAAAACTTCTGCTTTTAAAGCAGGATTTTTTTGAGTTGAATAAACCTATGACTCCAAATGCCATTAGAGTGTCGACTAATA
>CAZIII010000054.1:0-11638 GCA_964539425.1 uncultured Tissierellaceae bacterium
TATCCACAAGACAATAAAAAAGGTCTCTGAAGACTTTGAAACATTGAAATATAACACAGGGATAGCAGCTTTAATGTCCTTATTAAATGAATTTAATGACCATGGCAGTATAAGAAAAGAAGATCTAAAGACATATATTATACTCCTAAATCCAGTAGCACCTCATATTACAGAAGAACTATGGGAGATACTAGGATTAGAAGGATATCTACACGATACTACATGGCCAAAATATGATGAAGAGAAGACTAAAGATAAAATAATAGCTCTTCCAGTTCAAGTCAATGGCAAGGTAAGAGGTACTATAGAGATTAACATTGATGATTCACAAGAAGTAGTTAGAGCAAAAGCTCAAAGAGATGAAAATGTAAATAAATTCTTAGAAGGAAAACAAATAGTCAAGGAAATATTCGTTGCAGGCAGGATATATAATATAGTAGTTAAATAGATTCCCCAGAAAACACTTCATCTAAAAAGATGAAGTGTTTTCTGGGGTACATGGTCATAGTAGACATACTCATAAATGATAAGAATGCTTATAATATTTATTCAGTGAATCAAATTATGTTTAGATTTTATATCGACATGCATATTGCTAACTGATAATGTATATATAGTCACTAGTGTTTAATAATTGGAATTAATATACTGTTGACAATAATAATATGTAATAAGCTTGTAATTTTACCATAAATATATAATGAAAATAGCCAGCATTCTTGTTTTAATATAATTACCCATAACCACAAAAAAACAAGAAAGGTGCTGACTATCTATGACTAATTATACCACTATTTTCGATAAATTATTAGATACTATTAATTGGAATACTTTAGAAGTATCTGCCTATAAGTTAGATATTAACTATAATATTGCATCAAATCATTTAATGACTCTTCTTTACTTTCATTTAGCTAAGCTAGATAGCTTAAGGGACATTGATGATTTCATGCAATCCGATTCTAAATTAAGAGAATCAATTAAGAGTGTTAGCTTAGGAATGCTATCTAATTATAATAATAACATTGACTACAATGTTTATGTACCAGTATTGAATTAGCTAATTTCCAAAGCTCTAGAACAACTTCCTGTAAGTAAGCGAATCAAAAGATTTGGGGATGTAAAACTAATAGATTCTTCAACTATAAGTATGGCTAAAACCTATTTTGAATGGGCAGAATTTCATTCTACAAAGGCAGGTATAAAACTTCATACAAAGTTTAACTTAGGCAAAGGAGTCCCAGAGCTTATAGTTGTCTCTAATGCTAAATTTCATGATAGAACTAAGATGAATGAGCTTATAACAGAAAATGATTGTATATATGTCTTTGACAAAGGCTATATTGATTACAAAAAGTTTGATGAGTTTAGCAGTAACGGTATAAACTTCATTACTAGATTAAAGGATAATGCTGCTTTAACTGAGGTAAATAACCTGCAAATTACCTATTCGGATGATATATTGCTTGATGATTCTATAAATATTATTGAAGATGTTATTTGCTATCTTGGTACTAAAGATATTAATATGACAAAAAATCAATATAGAGTTATCACGGTGGTTGATTCTGAGGGAAAGATTCTAACCTTTGTTACAAATATATTTGAATATAGCAGTGAAGATATATCATGGTTATATAAAAAACGTTGGGAAATAGAACTATTCTTCAAATGGATTAAGCAAAACTTAAAAATCAAGAGGTTTATAGGTCATAGTCTCAACGCAGTCATGATGCAAATTGTTTCTGCAATAATAACATTTATTGTAATAAGGTTAATACAAGATATAGCAAAAATATCTTATGGTCTATTGAAAATAAAAAGATTAATAAAGCACTCACTTACAAAATTAGTAGATGAAACTCTGTTTTCCTGGGGAAGATGGTTAGGTAGTTAGTAATAATTAGACAACCAAATACTTCCACTTAAGATACTATAAAGGGATAAATATATCCTTCTCTACTGGAAATTTATTCCATAACAACTTAATTTGGCAATTTGACAATAAAGATTATCGAAGTATAAAAGTCAATGGAAGTATTTTCTAATAATTAAACACTAGTGATATATAGTATATACATTATTCGAAATGAAAGGCGGTACAATCATTAGCAACTCAAATAAGAAACCTATTTATGAACAGATTACTTCCTAAATAAAGGATATGATAATGACTGGTGCCCTTGATGAAGGTGATATTCTCCTAGACTGGTAGAGGAAGTTTCGAAGCAGGAAAAAACTTAAGGTAGAGCAACTTCGTAGAGCTGAAGAATATATTCAAAAAAGTGTTCATACTGCGAGAAGTTAAGGTATTACTTTAGAAGAATTATCAGAATTATTAACTACCTTTTAAATATATAAAGATAAAGATAAAGATTTCTAAAAGAATATAGCAGTTATTCCATATAAAACCCAACTATTTTAAATAGTAAATCGTTGGGTTTATAGATTTACCAATGGTTTACAATATAGTTACAATACAGGAATGACTTACCAAAACAATTTATTATATGTTAATATTTAATTAAAGTAAAATATAAGGAGAATGATTATAATGAGGAAATTAATAAACATCCAACCATTAATATTGTTAGTAGCTATATTAATGGTTGGATGTACTTCATTATGTCTACCAGATGAACAACCAGAATTATCTATAATAATTGGAGAGAAGAAAATAGAATATGTAGTTGGGAAAAATATATAGAATAAAGCAATATATGATAGAGAAGATACTTTTAAGTCGATATTAAAGGAAGACTACGGTATTGAAATCTCAATAGTATACTTTGGTGAACTTGTTACGATAAAATTTAAAGATAATCCACCAGATAAATTGGTAATACAT
Organism: uncultured Tissierellaceae bacterium; assembly: GCA_964539425.1. Lineage (GTDB taxonomy): Bacteria > Bacillota > Clostridia > Tissierellales > Tissierellaceae > JAVKTS01. The sequence goes on from CAZIII010000054.1 coordinate 2,849, forward strand.
GATATCTTAATAGATGAAAATGGGAATCAAATTTACTCTGACAAGGTGATTAACATTATGCAAATAGAATTAAATAATGGTGAATGTTCTTTTGAAATCAATAAACATATGGCGTCATATCTTAGTTCGATCTACGAGAAGGACAAAGTTGATTATAGAGGTTTTAGAATGATTGATTCTTGGGGTGAAAATGAATGTGAATATGGTTTTATTGCTGGAACAAAAGAAAATATTGAAGTACGAGAGATTAGTAAAGAGGAAAGACAAAGATTGAAAATATATATTGAAGTAATGAAGGTTGCATTTTCAGAAGAAAATGGTGGTGATTCATTTCTCGCAGTTAAATTCGATACTTTAGAAGGGTTAAATAATGATGCTAAGGAGATAGTAATGGAAGAACTTAAAAGTTTATCCCCTAATATATACCAATTAGAAGATGTTGAAAATGATAGTACTAGATTTGAAATGGATAGTAATGGAATGCTAATGAGGACTTTAGATGGGACATTGCTGTGGGTAGGGTTAAAGGAATACAGTGAAGATAAAGCAGAGATTACAGGGGTATCTTGGTTTGGAAATTTAGGTGCAGTTTTTCCCACTTATGAAGCAATATATATAAATGGGGTTTGGAAGCTAAAACTTCTTAGTATGGTAGTTTCTTAGAATAAATAGTAGTATCTCGAAAAGTAACTAAGAATATCTGGGATAATTTTAATAAAGGATATTACTGGTAAAACCATAGATAAATTAAGAATAAAAACAAAGTGAACTTTGAAAAACGCATATTGTAGTGATTGGATAACCTAAAATAAGGCATAGCAAATTAAGCCTCATAGAAATGGGTTCAAAGGCCGTAGAAATGAGAATATTACAAGCAAATGCTTATGCTGCTTGTTCTAATGTAGTTAAAAGGCTAAACTTAAGATGTTTTATCCATGCATCTAGGTGGATATTGATAACAGAAAAGGTAGCCATGCTAAATCTTAGCTTAGAACTTTGAGAACGCATACTTTCAATGTGGTAGTCAATGAACATTCTCTTATTCGAACGTTCTACTGATGTTCTGGTTTTAAATTTATCTTTAAAAGCCTGTGAATATCTAGGTATAGGTGGAAACATTCTAAGATCATAAGCAGGTTTTAAATATACTACCTTACCATATTTGCTATTGGAACATTTGCATTCTTTCGGTGGTTCTTCTCCATGACAAGCAAACCAACAACGATATTTTATGCCTTTAGGTTTAGAGTATCCCCAGTTGTAATATGGAATTCCACCAGGGCATATAGGTTTTCCTTTATCATCAAAGCAAGAAATACTTGGGTGTTTGTAATTAAACTTTGCTTTTGTTCTTGAATCTAGAGAGATGAAGGGAAGCATATCATAATGTTTTAATAGCTCATAAGTTGGATAATTATCCATAGCTCCATCAGCTAAGAAATTCTTGAACTTTAGATTAGGATACATCTGAAAGATATCTCTTAAAGCGAAAACTGTAGTAACACTATCATGACGACTGGCCTGGACTATTTTTAGATATATGGGAAGATCATTCGGACTATCAGAGGCTGTTACATTAAACAATGTATCACCAAAGAACCATCGTTCGCGATAACTATCCCAACCCCAAGTAGCATCAGGGTCCGAATATCTTCTGGGACATCTACAATTATAGATACCTTTAGTTCTGCAACCACAAACTTTTACACCATAATGACTTGCACCTGAGTAATAAGGAGAACCATCAAAAGCAACAGAAATGGAAGAAACATTGCCTAGAAGTCCTAACTCTAAAGAATAGTCAACAATACAACGAGCTAATAACTTTTGTAGAATTTCTTCAGGCCTAAATCTAGGTAACTTTGATTTGATAAGTCTATCAACAAGTTTCTTAACAATACCACTTCGTTTGTTAGGTAGTTTTTGATTAGCTTTTAATTTCTTTTTAGGCTTGGGGTGAAACTGACGTGGTTTTAGTTTTCTTTCTACGTGTTGTTTATGAGAACTAAGCCACAATCCTGTAAGAAGATCATAGTATGAAGCCACAGATGGTGCATTTTGGGTTTCAAACCCACAAATGTCAAATAAAAGTTTATCAGATTTAATTTTTTTAGCCCAATTTGTGATAGAATATTCCTGTAGATCAAGCATTAAGACAAGAGAGCGAATTATCCCCTGTTGATTTTTGGTTGGTCGACCAAAATTGGGATATAATGGCTTGACTATGGGAAGCAGGTTATTAAGGTTAAGAAGATAAAGCTTTGAGATGGATTTATCTAAACTGACCAACCTGCTTCTTTGCGTTTTTTGATGAAGCAAAAGTTTTAGTTTAAGATTTTCCTGATAATCTTTATGAAATTGCCAATCACTTAACATAATAAAACCTCCAAAACAGAATTAGTTAACATAATACTATTTTGAAGGGAAATGCGTTGAAAATTAAGCTGTAAGATATAGTGAATTAGGATAATATTTCCAGTGTACTCTGGGGATATTGATATAAAAGTTAGGGGTGAGGCTTTATAGCATGCCCTTAAAATAAAGTAAAGTGGCACTCTAGGACTTTTCGAGAGTGTACTAAATAGTAAAGAGGGGGATATTGTTTATGATAAGCTAACTTTATACCTAAGCAGGTGGTAAAAGTTATTGCTGGAAACTACATTTCTAAACAAGAATATAACATGAATATAAACTCAAAGATGTTGAGTATTCCACTGCACATGATTGTTATTTCGCATATTATCAGGATATAAATGATCCAAATGAAGAAACACAAAATATAGGGGTAAATTATCGTTGGATCCCATTCTGGGTATATTTTTACTCAGTATATCCTTGTTAAGAATTATTCTATATTAGAATTAAATTTATGGTTTATATATGATATTATGAAAGTAAGTATAATTTAACTCTTATGGAAGGATTATCATCTTTATCAAATTTAATTTCTAATGATGATAATGTTAATGATAAGAATTAGTCGGACATTATACCTACATCTTGAATAAGTGGAGAGTTTTGATATTTATAGATATATTACAAATATTTAATATAGTTCGTTCTATATTTTGACAAAATTCGATATTGTGTTTATGTTATAGTAACTGTAGGGTAATAAACCATCTTTTGGATCTAGTTAATGTTAGCTAGGTAGACACTTGCTTTAGTAATAGCTTAAAAGGAGGTGAGTTTTATTGTGGATAACAAAAAGTTTAATCGTTATTATATCTTCATCCTAGTTCATACAATCTTGTCTATTATTTGTCACTTTATTGCAGGATATAACGGAATGTTATCAAAATCTCTTCCAGAGATGAGTGGAACTTTGACCAAAGAACTTAGACCTATTTGGGATAAAAAGATTTTCTTGAATAATATAAACAATTATATTGCTTTAACATTAAGTATTACTGCATTTGCTTGTTTGCTTTATTTCATGTATATTTTAGGAACAAAAAATAATTCCAGTATAAGAGATTCTTTACTATCAACTACTATTTATCTAATATTGATGGTTATAATAGGGACTATTACACATATAACAAATATTACTCTTTATGGGAACACGCTTTTATGGTTTCGGAAAAGTATTGGTTATATTGTCCTAATTATTATAGTAGGAACAGTCAGACAAATCTTTATCAAATTAAAAGAAAGAGGTATTGCAAATGAATAGAATATGTAAATTAAGTAAAGTAAGTATATTTTTATTATTTATTGCATTATTTATTTTTAGTTGGGGGAATTCAATTTCATATGCCAATAATGTCGAAGAAAACAATGAAGTTAGTGCTCTCTTTATAAACTTTATAAATGAAGCTTATAGTGATATGGATAAATTTCGTGTTATAAATCAAGACAGAGAAGATGTCACTGATTATTTTATAAACAAAACAAGGGTTTTGTTTGAAACAAAAGATTATAAGGCAATTCAAGAGATAATAATTAACGAAAGGCTAGTTCCGTCTACAGAAACTACTATTGTTAATAAAAACAATAATGATTTGATGAGAGCTTCTAGAACACAATATTGCTACGATATAATATCTCATAGTTATAATTTACAAGGTCAGGTTCAATATTGGGAAGTCATACTTGGTGGAACAATTGTATATAATCCTAACAATGGGGAAATTTATTCTGCAAGTAATGCCGGAGTAAGCTTATATGATGATTCAGGAATAAATCAACAACTTTCCGCTCGTATTATAAGTGCTTCAACTGGTTATAATATACAATCAAGCAAGGTACAATTCTATGCGACATATAGTATGGAAGCAAGAGTAAATGGATTTATTGATGGTATGGATTTAGTTAAATACCAAAGTGTAAGCTTGGGAACCCATAATGTTCAATTTTATGGATATCCTGAATAAGGAGTTGTTAATAATAATATAATTAATATATTAACTAGAATGGGGCTGTCGCACTAAATAAATAGTGCGCAGCTCCTTTTTACGTAAAAAACAAATCCCATACTCTGAAAAGTAAGGGATTTATGGTAAAATATTTGTATGTGAAAACAAAATATCTTACAAAAAAATTATACAATTAATCAAAGTTTTTATCAATTAAAACTTCCTTTAGATATCGATTGTATAATCCCAGATAATGATTCGGTTCGTTTGCTAAGTCAATTTATTGAGGAGATGGATTTAAGAGATTTGCATATGACTTATTCCCGAATACGGGGAAATCAAGCAACGCCACGTCAGATGCTGAAGATTGTACTTTACTCCTACATGAATCGTATCTATTCATCAAGAGGTATGGATACCTCATGTACCCGTGATATTAATTTTATGTATCTTCTAGAAGATTCCCCAGCACCTGATCATGCTACATTTGCAAGATTCAGAAGCCTTCATTTTGCTCCATGTGCTGAAAAGACACTAGCTGGAATGTCAAATTTTCTCCATGAAATAGGTGAGATATCAGGAGATGCAATATTTATTGATGGTACTAAGATCGAAGCTTGTGCCAATAAATATACCTTTGTTTGGAAAAAAGCTGTATCTAGGAATCAAGATAAGCTGCTAGTAAACCTCGTAGACTTTATTGCAGAATGCGAAGAGATGTATGGAATTAAATTAATATACCAAAACCAAGTTAAAATGAAACACATTAAAAAATTAAGAAAGAGGCTCTATGCGTTGAAACAAGAAGAGAATATTGTATTTGTCCATGGCTCTGGAAAAAGAAAAGCACCATTACAACGCTCAATTGAAAAATTGGAGGACTATCTTAACAAATTAAAAGAGTATACTCAAAAGATACATAATTGCGGGGAACGTAATAGTTACTCGAAATCAGATAAATATGCTATGTTTATGCGAATGAAAGAAGATTAAATGGGAAATGGACAGTTAAAGGCGGGATGTAATATATAGCACGGAGTCGATTCTGAATATGTTACATGGCTTACAGTAGGCCCTCAGCCAACGGATACTACAACCCTTATCCCATTCTTAAGAGGCGTGGAGAAACATCTAAAATTTAAATATAAAAAGATAGTAACCGATGCAGGATATGAAAGTGAAGAAAATTATGCATTCATTGAAGATAATAACCAGCTAGCATTCATTAAACCATAAAACTATGAAATCTCCAAAACTAGGAAATATAAAAATGACATCGATCGGATTGAAAATATGGAATATAATGAAACTGAAGATTACTACATATGTAAAAATAATAGAAGACTTACAGCCATGAAGATAATAGCAAGGAAAAGTAAAACTGGATATAAAAGTGAAAAGGTAATTTATACTTGCGAAGATTGCAATAATTGTGAATATAAGAACAGTTGTATTAAAGGTAGCAACTGGAAAGCACCCCTAGAAGAAAGATTTAAAAGTGTTGAAACCTCTAAATTGTTCAATAGACTGAGAAGAGATAATCTCGAGAGAATTCTAAGTAAATAAGGTTGTGAACTTAGGATGAATCGAAGCATACAAGCCGAAGGTTCATTTGGTGAATTAAAACAGGATATGGGTTTTAGAAGGTTCTTATGCAGAGGAAAACAGAATGTATTAGCTGAGAGTATTTTGTTAGCAATAGCTCGAAATTTAAATAAACTGCATAATAAAATTCAGTCTGGGCGAACTGGCTCACATCTTTTTACATTGAAAGAAAGTGCATAGAATGGGTTCTTAGAAATATTACATTTCAAAAGTCTCGGTTAAAAGGCTTATTAAAGTATGTCTATTTTTTGAATATACATTTTACAAAGTAAATTAAAATCACTTTAAACCAAAAAGTCCATGTAAAAAGGGGCTGCCACTAGCATTTGTTTTATGCTAGTGGCAGCCCCTTTCCGAAAACGATATCATAACAAATATACTCATAAATGATAACAATACTTGTGGAGAAATCTGTTAATAATTATGTAAATTATTATATAAAGGGGCTTATAATCATACTAACTAATACTGCAATAAAGATTATCTTGTAAAATAGATTAGAATATGAAATAATATAATAATTCTGCTAGTATAATATTAGCAGAATTATTTCATTAAAGGGAGGTAGTATAATGATAAAGATAATAACAGATAGTACTAGTTATATTCGTAAGGAATATGCTGAAAAAGAGAATGTAGATATTGTTCCATTGAACTATGTTTTCGGAGAAGAGAATGGCAAGGAGAAATATCCAGGAGAATTTGAAGAATTTTTCAACAAACTAAGTAGTACAAAGTTATTTCCTTCAACATCTCAACCTTCAGCAGGTGAATTTCTGACTGTATTTAACAAAGCATTTGATGATGGGTATGAAGAAATAATAGCAATTCTTTTATCTTCTAAACTAAGTGGCACTTACAATAGTGCAGTACTTGCAAAAAATATGTTAGAGAATAAAAGGATTACTATTATTGATTCTGAGATGGCAGCTTCAAACCTAAGGTTTTTAGTGGAAGATGCAGTTGAAATGGCTAAGGAAGGAAAAACATCTGAGGAAATAGAAACCCATGTAAACTCTAAAAAACTTGGCATGCAAGTTTTGTTAACCACAGATACCTTAGAGTATCTAAGTAGAGGTGGAAGAGTTTCATCAGTACAATCTATGGTTGGAAATTTATTGAATATTAAGCCTGTAATTGAGCTAAAAGATGGTGAACTAAAATTATTGGAAAAGATAAGGAGTAAAAACAAGGCAATATCAGCAATAATAGATAAAGTTCCTAAGAATGTTCAAAAGATAAGTATATGCCATATATTAGTTGAGAATGAAGCGGAGAAATTGAAACTTGCTTTAGAAGACAAGTTTCCAGAAATAATGATTACTATAGATGAATTAGGGCCAGTTGTGGGTTCTCACTTAGGACCTGGCGGTATAGGTATTTGTTTTTACTAATATTTATTTAAAACTACTATGTAATTCGTTACAATTATGATATAATTGTAACGAATTACATAGTTTTTATTATATTTGGAGGTGTATTTAGTGAGAAAAATTTTAATTACTGGAGCATTAGGACAAATTGGTTCAGAACTTACTACAGAAATGAGAAGAGTGTACGGTGCTAATAATGTTATAGCAAGTGGTAGAAGGATAAAAGAAGGACATGAGCAACTAATAGAATCAGGACCTTTTGAAATTGTAAATATAAATGATCCTAAGACTTTAGCTGAAGTAGTGAAAAAAAACAAAGTTAACACTATTGTAAACCTTGCAGCAATATTATCTGCAGTTGGTGAACAACATCCTGATCAATGTTGGGATATTAATATGAATGGATTATATAATATTCTTGAAGTTGGAAGGGAAGAAAATTGTATGATATATACACCATCTTCAATTGCAGCTTTTGGACCATCTACACCAGCTGACAATACGCCACAGGATACAATTCAAAGACCTAGTACTATGTACGGTGTAACTAAAGTAGCTGGAGAATTGCTATGCGACTATTATTTCAAGAGATTTGGAGTAGATACGAGGGGAGTACGTTTCCCAGGACTAATTTCTTATGAAACTCTACCTGGTGGAGGAACTACAGATTATGCAGTTCATATTTACTACGATGCTTTAAAAAACAAGAAATATACAAGTTTTATTGATAAAGGGACTTACATGGACATGATGTATATGCCTGATGCTTTAAATGCAATTATCGATTTAATGGAAGCTGATCCATCCAAGTTAATCCACAGAAATGCATTTAATGTTTCAGCTATGAGTTTTGATCCAGAGATGTTAGCTGCATCAATAAAGAAATATATTCCTGAATTTGAGTTGGATTATGATGTAGATCCTGTAAGACAGGGTATTGCAAATACTTGGCCAAATTCATTAGATGATTCAGCTGCTAGGGCAGAGTGGGGTTGGAATCCGAAATACAATCTAGACTCCATGACTAAGGATATGCTTGAAAAACTAAAAATCAAATTAGGACTATAATTTATAGGGACAGGATACTTAAGGTATTCCTGTCCCTATTCTTTTTTATAGCCTAACAATTGAGCTTCATCTTTTTCTAATAATCAATCTTTATTTCTTGCAAATATTACAGATGTTCCCTAATCCATGTGAAACCTCCTATAAAATATATTTTTTTAACTAAAAAAGCTGTAACCTTTATAGGGCAAAGTAAATACTTTATAATATATAAAGGAGGTAATCATATGAGTAATAATTTTTATTTGTCTGTTTTTAAAACTAAAAATCAAGCTATTTTCCTGTATTCTGTATTAGAGACTATGGGATACGATAACTTTCAAATAGTTTCTACTCCTTGCACGATAAAGGCTGGGTGTAATTATTCAATAAAATTCAACAACTTAAAA
>CAZIII010000055.1:0-11637 GCA_964539425.1 uncultured Tissierellaceae bacterium
AATCTAGTCAATCAAAATTTACGACTTATAGAAGAAAGGCTTGTAGCATGAAAACTGAAAACTACAAATTATATATAGGGTTTAGAAAGCTTGGCGAGTTCAATTCCATTTGGCAAGCCAAGCAATTTGCCCGAGAGAGTAGACTATCAGGTACTTTTAGTCTGATTGGGGATGGGTATAGGGATAGTTGGTATGAATTAAACAAAGAACTAAAATCAGAAATATGAAAATCAAAGATATACGAGGGCAAGAAATTGAGATAACAAATCTAACCAAAGCAATCAAACAATGTAAGCTAGGTTTAGATAGCCCCTTCAAAATGGACTCGGGACATACGCAAGGCGATAACTATGCTTATATGCTCAAGCAACTTAAGAAAATAAAAAATGAATTAACGGACTGAAAATTTCAGTCCGTCTTCTTTTCCCATGAATCTGAATGGTGGAAAAGAAGCAAAAGACCGAAGGTAAATAATTGTTTTTCTCAGCTTTAGAGTTTTTATTTGGGTAGGATTGCTCCTGTCATTTTTTATTCTTATTCTTAACAATGATTGTCTTATAAGAGTGTGGTAGAAATGTTTTACAATATGCCTCTATCTGACAACGGACCAGCTTTGCAAACTTTTAACTGCCTACTGAAAGCTCAAATGGATAGATTTTGAGTATGAGATATATCAGATGAAAGTTATTTACCTATAAAAGCTCTTTCAGATGTAGCAATCATTTTAAACATTCAAGTTGATAATGAAAAACTATTTAATACATCTTTGAAAAATTGCAGTTGATAGTTGACCCTGCCATGTACATTATTAAAGAAAGGAAATACCTTTTGTTGGATTTATAAATTATTCGCATATGCATAAGATTCGTTATATTGTTATTTTAGGAAAAAGAGAAATGTCTCCTTTACCAATAGTCCCCCCAGATTCCCTAATTCATCCATTTATGATGAATATTGGACGACTACCTCATTCATTGGAGCATTATATATATGGAGTAGATTATTATCAAGCCGCATTATTATCTGGAACATATAGTGGTTATGAGGTTTTATACATATATGCAGAAGATTTGGAATCTTTAAATGGAAATTTCATTGCACCTCAAATAGTAAATGTATTTTTTATATGTACGGAAGATGAAGAAAGCGTAATTAAAGCAAACATAGAATTATCCCGTATTCATGAAAATAATTTTGTTTATTTTCTATCAGACCAAAACAAGGGTAAATTCCTAATGCCAAATCTTATATTTTCAGAAAATGATTTTTGGCACTTTCTGTTTAATTATGTTCAGCAAGAAATATCTATTGATGAAGAGCGGTTACCGTTCTGCGTTCCATTATTTGCGAGCTCAATAGATCTGGGGTATACTTTTTTCCCTACAATCGTTAATACTCAAACATCTCATTGTATAGTTGGTAATTGGAATTATTTCAAAGACAAACCATCCAAATATAAGTTCGAAAATGCCTCAAAAGATAGTGCTGAGGCTATTAAATTAACAGATAGCTTCTCTCGGCAAAATCTGCTTATTGAGCAAATTAAAAAGCTCTACACTATAGAAAAAGAATCAAAAGCTAATTTTGATGGAGATATTCCATTCAAGGATCAGTTTTTTGCCCCTCTTATTTTAGCATTACCATATACTAATTCTGATGTTAGAAAATTATATACTCAAAACGCAGTAAAAAATGGAGGAGATAAATCAATAGCAAAGGATATAGAATTTGTTTTATCTCAGGAGTACACGCACAATTATTGTTTCAGCCCTCAATTTGACACAACAAAATTGAAAGATCCCCTTAAATTGGGAAGTATATTAAGATTTCTTTTTCAACCAAGAAGCCTTTTCCTTGATATGGTAGGGCAACTGCATGCCTCATTTAGATTTTCACCATATCTTAGACTTCCATTTCAAGGTATCAGTATAAATAGAGAGTTGTCATTTGTTGGTGCCTCACTAAATGAAAAACTAACTTTTTCTAAGGATAGACAATCAATAATGCGTGTTATGACAAAAATAGGAACAATATTGGCCGAAAATACTTTGTCTCCTAATGCTAACGAAATGATTAAGAAAAGACCCTGTCAAATTGTATCTTTCTCTGATTTGCCTATTGAGTGGATTAATATAGAAGGAATTCCTTTAGGCTTTTCTCATGATGTGTGTCGATTACCAGAAACTCCAGTCACATCACTATTGACACATTATGAGATTAATCTCTTTCAAAAATTTGTTATTCATAAGAATATATTAGAGAAGACTTTAGTCGTATATGGATGTAGAGATGATGCATTTAAAGTCTGGCAAGACAAGGTAGATGAATTATCAAAAGTACTTGGTTTTAATACATGTATATGTAATTCGTTAGATGATTTTGAACAAAAAATGCATGAATATAAACCTGATTTTCTGATTATAGACTCTCATGGAGGAACAGACTTATCAAATCATCAAAGTTACATTCTTATGGGTGAAGAAAAAGTTTTTCCAAGTGATATAGTAAGAAAAAAAATTAGTGCCCCATTAGTTTTTCTATCAGCGTGCAATACTGCTCCTGTATATAACTCAATAAATACTATAGCAAATGCTCTATTTGAAGTGGGATCATTATCTGTTACATCTTCATATATGCCATTAGATATCAAAGAATCATCAGTTTTGTATATTCGAATATTAAATCAACTATCCCAAGCATCTCAAAAGTTTTATCACAAAAACTGGCTTGCATTTATTTCCCACATTTTAAGAACATCTTTTATATTAAGTCCTCTTATAGAATTAAATATAGAAGGGGAAGACGACCTATGGAAAAATGCAGAAAAAAAGGGAGAAATTTTAGCAATATCAATGATATTTGAAAATAGAAGAACTCTTTATGAGAATCTTCAACAAGGAAATGTTCCTAATGGTTTTAAAGCGAATTACTCAACTGTAACTCCTCATTATTTAATGTATTCAACAATAGGAAGAGCAGATCTTATAGAATTTGAAAGCTTTTCATCTAGAAGATGGCAAAAAGAATAAAATGAGATAATAAGACAAGTCCTATCAGAAAGGATGAGACTTGTCCTATATTTTCACTCCACTTCCTCACCCCACAATTCCACATCACTCTTTACCTTATACAAGCTACAAGCAATGACAGCTAGCATTATTACTTCAAACACTAGCCAAGCAATAAACCAATTCATTCTTCAGTAGAGTTTTCTGAATTGTTAGGATTGAATGTATTATGTACAGCTATACATAACAGTTTTTATGGAGAGTAAATCATTATGTAGAAAATAGCATCAATCTTATTTTAAAATGTTAACTATCAATATAGTTAACATTTTTCTTTTCATAAGCTCTTTCCATAAGTATATTTATAAAGCGTAGCAATTCAGCTAGCATTAAAAACTTTATATTTATGGGAAGAGAAATTAACCAACTCATAGAAAACTGTATGCAGTTCTTTATTGGGTACCATTATGTCGAACGTAGTATTGAAAACTATAGATCGCTATGGAATCGTGGAATCCTTCGATATATGAAAGAAAAGAAGGTAACTATGTATACTCCAGAAATCGGACAACGTTTTATCAATGATTGTTTTCCCGAAGAGGATATTCGTCCTGTAGCAAAAGATATGATTAGAAGTATCAAGATACTGGATGATGCCCTAAGTCCCGAAGGTATCAAACAACGACGGTTAGTAGTACCTGTAAAACACCCTCTTCATGGAGAAATAGGTACTCAAATGCAAAAATTTATAAACTATCTAAAATCAATGCGTAAAAGTATTATTACAATAAACCGTTATAAACTTTATCTGAGCCGCTTTTCTATCTATCTCAATAATGAAGAAATTTCATCTATAAATGACATTAGTGAGTGGCACATATTAAAATTTATCTCAACTACACTGAACAATAAGATACCTCTTGTTTCTTGTTTCCGAGTGCTTTTCCGTTATTGGTATGAGAATCATATATCAAGAGAGAACTATGAAGATATTTTGAAAAATCACAAACAGATACAAAGAGAAAAAATACCGTCATATTATGATGCGAATGAGGTACAATTAATAGAATCTACTGCTGATAGGAACAGTGGACTAGGCAAACGAAATTATGCGATACTACTTCTCGCTAGTCGGTTAGGTCTTCGAGCATCTGATATTGCAAACCTGCAATTCTCAAATATAGACTGGGATAAGAATGAAATATCACTAACTCAAATAAAGACAGGTAGCCAAGTTAAATTACCTTTATTAACGGAAATAGGTAATTCGATCATCGATTATTTGAAATATGGGCGAGCTAAGTCCATTTCTCAACATATATTTCTTGCCCATAGATCTCCATATGTGCCAGCGACAGCTGGAATCATATGTGGTGTAATAAGAAAACTTATATGGAACTCAAATGTTTCAACAGCAGGTCGTCGAAATGGTCCACATTCTCTGCGTCATAGTTTAGCTAGTCGACTATTAAAAGATAATGTCCCTATGCCTGTGATATCCGAGGTCTTAGGGCATGATAGTACAGAGACTACAATGAGTTATCTGCGCATTGATCTTGTATCATTGCAGAAGTGTGTGCTTCCGGTTCCATCAATAAATGATAACTTTTATACTCAGAAAGGAGGAGCTTTTTATGAAAAACATTGAATATAGAAGCGTTTTGGCTCCATTCATCAAAGAGTTTCTTGCCTTAAAAGAAACTATCGGTATAAATACCCGTGGTAATAAATGGATTTTACTTGAGATTGACAGATTTATTCTGGCGAATCATATAATAGAACCAATAATAACCAGAAAGCTTATTGAACAATGGCGCGAAACAAGAGAGAATGACAGTGATGGAACTTTACAAGGAAAATACTCTGTATGGTCTCAATTAGCCCGATTTATGTGTCGCCATGGATATGAGTGCTATATACCTAAGCAACCACGATACAGGCGAAGTTCTAGACCAGGCTACGCACCCTATATATTTACCCATCAGCAAATGACAGCGATACTAAACAAAAGTGCGGAGTTAAAACTAGATAAGCGAGGTAATTCTTATGTTATGTTTTGCGTTCCGGCTATTCTTCGTTTACTATATAGTACAGGGCTTCGTATTTCAGAAGCATTATCAATAAGGAACTTAGATGTAAAATTGAATAGGGGATATATCCATATCCGTAAAACAAAGAATGGATGTGAACGAATTGTACCTGTAAATAAAGAGTTAAGATTAGTATTAGATCAATATGTATCCTATCGAGATAGGATGCCGATAAAGGGCACCTTTATTCCTAACAGTCTATTTTTCATAAGGCCTGATGGTAGTCACTGCACCTATCAAGCAGTGTATAGATGGTTCCGAAGAATCTTACAGGAATGCGGTATGCCTTATTCCGGTAACCGCCAAGGGATACGGCTGCACGATATCCGCCACACAATGGCTGTCCACGCATTGGAGCAAATGACACGTAAAGGTATGGATTTGTATGCATCCATGCCTATAATCGCTACATGTCTTGGTCATAAAACTATTTCTGCTACCGAACAGTATGTGAGGTTGACATATGAAATGTATCCAGAACTAGCTGAACAGTGCTCGGCTATTACGGCTTTTGTATATCCTAGATTATAATGAAATGAAAACAAATACTGATTTCGCCAAGTTTTTGAGTCGATTCTTATCTGAATATTTACCTCACGAAAGGAATATGAGCCCTAATACAATACTTTCTTATAAGGACGCTTTTGTACAGTTCATCAGTTATATGAGAGATGTACAGAAGATACGTGTAGATGGACTTACATTGGATAAGATCACCAGACAGGTAGTTCTTGAATTTCTTGCTTGGATACAAGATAAACGTAATTGTAGTATTTCAACTCGTAATTATAGATTAGCAGCGATACATTCATTCGTTCAATATTTGCAATACGAGGATATTATACATTTGGAGCAATGGCAAAAGATATTATCTATCAAAGCTATGAAAGCTGAAAAGAAAAGTATTAATTATCTTACTGTAGATGCTATTAAACTCTTGCTAGAACAGCCAAATACGACAACATTAAAAGGACGGAGAAACTTAGCATTGTTAGCACTTATGTATGATACCGGAGCCCGAGTACAAGAGATTATAGACCTTACTCCTGAATCTATTTACATTGCCAGTACACCATATTCTATTCGACTTTTCGGAAAAGGACGGAAATTTCGAGTTGTACCATTAATGGAAGAACAGGTAGATTTACTCAGAAAATACTTGGCCGAAAATAATCTCATGGAAGAATATCGTTTGAAGCATCCCTTATTCTTTAATAATCGGAGAGAAAAGCTTACTAGATCTGGCGTGACATATATACTCAAAACATATACTAGAATGGCAAGGGCTATTAACCCCGACTTAATACCTGAATCGATAAGTTGTCACTCCTTACGACACTCAAAAGCGATGCATTTACTTCAAGCAGGTGTGAACTTAGTATATATTCGCGATATTTTAGGGCATGTATCGATTCAAACTACGGATGTTTATGCCAGAGCAGACTCTAAACAAAAGAGAGAAGCTCTAGAAAAAAGCTACATTGATTTGACCCCAGAATCTAGCAAGGATCAATTATGGGAGAAAAATCAGAATTTACTTGAATGGCTAAAAGGCTTCCGTAAATAATTATTATTAGATAAAAGATATGAAGCTGTAATATAATTTTTTATACTATGGCTTCATATTATATAGACAAATTTTAATTAATTTGTAGGAATCTCAATATTAATCGGCGTTCTAATAAGTGCTTCAATCTTAGTCTTAACTATGTTATATAAATCTACGTTCTCTGCTGGTGTATCCAATGATACTATCAAAGAATAACGAAGATTGGAATTGAATCTATTCAGATTTGTTCTTGTTTTCCACCATCCACCAATGGGATAAATAGCAATATAATTACAAGTAGATAACTGGGCTGCGGTACCATTTAATATATCAGAATGTATGGATCCTTGATTCCTGTTATTGGCACCAATATGCCATCTTGTCGAGTCATTCTGAATGATTTCCTCTTCATTATCTTCAGCCTCCATTAGCTTATTAATACGCCTTTTGAAATTTTCCTCTGTTTCAGTTTCTTGATTAATATCAAAACGTAATCCACATGAAGAATACTTATATTTATCTTTCCAGCCTATTTCACCGGGGCCTGGTTCTATAAAGTATGACAAGGTTATTCTCAATGAGACTTCAATTTCTCCTAATGTTTGTAGTAATTCAGAGGGCCATGGTAATTCATAAAAATGCATCTGGTTACATTTTATGGTTCCCTTTTCTTTTATATACGGTCTTATAACTTCTTGTGAGATATAAGTAAAACCATTTTCTGTACTATAGAAAGCCCTATCTTCTGAAGGAATACCATAACCACAATTTCGAAGTCTATTCATCATATCTGCTCTATTACGATTGCGAACAGGAAATTGAAGCTGCATATTTTCACTCCAATTTGCAGAATGAACCATGAGAGCTCTTATGCTTTCCATCCATAAGTCAGGGTATTTCAATTGTAATCTTGCTGCCAAATTCGCAGCAAATGCTGTAGCTGAGCTCGTCGCACAAATAGTGTCAAAATAGCTACCTATCTGAAATCTACAGTTGGTGGTTAATACTTCTAAATCTTCATGATTTGAGTATGGAATTGTTTTATCATTTGTTTTATACAAATTACCTCCTTCAAACATAATTTCGGGTTTAATAGGAGCATTTTTATCCCATAAAGTAGATGTAGTGCTATAGGGAGAAATTCCACCACTTGGAGCAACTGTTGAAAAATCAGCCAACCTATGATTATTCAATGCTAGCTTATTAGTATGAGCACCTATAGTTAATGCATTCCATGATTGTGCAGGATTTTGAATTTGCCGCAAAGAATTGCCATTGGGATAATTATTCCATAAATCATAGTTAATAGAATCCAAGTCGATATTTCCTCCTGAGATTATAATCAGGCGAGTATTAATTCCTGTATTATAGGCCAATTTATCTACTGCACCTGACCATGAAGAAGGTTTTCCTTTTTCACAAGACTCGGCCGTAATAGCCATACAATATATCTTATTGTTTGGTAATACAATTTCTGCTCTATATATTGAATTTTCTGTTAGTTCTCCCCATAATTCTTTAGGATTAGCCTCTGAATTTGGAATAATTTTTACAGAACATAACTGATGAGATAGAGTAATATTCTGAGTACTTAGTAGCTTTTCTGATAGATCTCCATAAGCAACAACCCCACACATTTGAGTCCCGTGCCCTCTATTGAAGTCAGCACTTCCTAAATGAGGAAAATTTGTTAAACATTTATCATCAGGTATTATTGGAGATAACAAAGGATGCCCATTATTGACACCTGTATCCAAAACACATACTGAAACTTGTGGCTGATTTTCCACAATTAATCGGCTTAACAAATCATTTACCCATGTTTGCTGTTCATATCTGTTCTCGTTATACCAGAAACCTGTAATTTCCTGTCCACATCTTATTTCTGCTAATTGTTCAGACCTATTCAATAATTCTATTAGACTTGATCTATTTGCAAAAATCATAAAAACAGCTCTTTCAGGGAATTGTAAAAATTTATCTTTATGATTCAATTGCAAACTGTTCACAATATTTACAAACTGTTCACATTGTTGCTCCGTTTTATTGTCTTCAGTAATTCGAATCCATATCTCATACCAATCGTTTTGTTCAGATGGGAACAAGTCTATTTTATCAGTCCAAATAGATTCTAATACAGCAGATTTAATATCTTCAATACTCCTGAATAGTTTATCATTCTTAGGCTTTCCTTTTGCTGTATCTTGTGTTGCATATTCTGTTATCTTCTTAATAAAACTATGTTCTTTTCCTTGGGGTAAATACACAGTAGCATATGTATCTTCACCTTCTTCAACTGTTACAGTTCGTACATTTAATAATCTTATTCCAGAGTTGATATTTTCCAGACTTTTATATATAAGATCATTGTTTGTTGCACCACGGAATTCAATATATGTACCTTTTCGTGTTGGAAGAGATATGGCAGTTCTCTCTGTTACCATATTTCTATGTTCATCCCATACAGTAGATAATTTATTTTGCAAATATTGAGCATGAGTTTTTCTCTCTCGAATAGGAATGCGAGATTCTCCACCACCTTGATTCCTAGGGGCATATCTCATATCTTCTATAATGGAAGATGGAAGAATGATGTGATCATATTTACTCATAACTTAATTATAATTTATATGCAGCCTTTCTGTCTATTATTGTTTTCATTATAAGATCTTTATTTATTTTCTTATCTTTTAGAACTGATTCTTTTATCGCATCTAAACAAGCTTGATTGATTTCTGCATGACTTAAAGTTCCAATTTCGGGTAATATAGATTTCAGTTCATTATTAGATATACTACTACCAAACCTACTTTGTAATAATTGTATTTTTTCTGTATCACTCGGAAGCTGATAATGAATAACATCATCAAAACGTCTAAACAACGCCTGATCTAGTAGTTCCAAGTTATTTGTTGCTGCAATAATTAAACTATCAGAATGATCCCTTTCTATAAATTGTAAAAATGAATTGAGAACTCGACGCATTTCGCCAACATCATTATCATTGCTTCGCTGTCCACCAATTGCGTCAAATTCATCAAAGAGATATACTGCTGGTTGTTCTTCTATAAAATCAAAGATCTGCCTAAGTTTAGCACTTGTTTCTCCCATGTATTTTGTTACAATCTTATCCATCAAAATTATATACATCGGTAAATGCAGTTCATTAGCAATAATTGATGCTGTCATGGTTTTCCCCGTCCCTGGATGGCCAGCAAAAAGTATTTTTCTTCTATTCTCTAGATTATGTCTGAATAATTTATCTTTATGAACAAACTCATTAATTATACGCTCAATTCTTTGCTTTATACTAGAAGAAACAATTAAATCAGAAAGCCACTCTTGAGGATAAATTTCTAAAAAAAGTCCTTGTAGATTTGGGTCTATATTTTTCAGTCTAGGTCTGCTTAATTTGGATGAATCAATAATCTTCCGAATATCAGTAGCTAAATTAGTATGTCCCAATTTTGCTTCATGTGCTGCTATTTGCAAAGCAATAGTGTTAAATTTGTCATTACTTTCATCAAAATGACTTTTAATGAGCATTTTTAGTTGATTTGCTGTAGCCATAACTATTGCTTATTTATATTAATATCCTTCTCAACCTCTTCTTTTGGACAAAGAAGCTCATCAATTTCGACATCTAAAATAGAAGCTATTTTATATAGAGTTTCTATACTTGGTTGAGTTCTGTTTTGCACATATGAATTAACCATATTAAAACTTTTACCAAGCTTTTCTGCTAGCCATTTTTGCTTAATACCCTTTTCGTCAAGAATTAGCTTAATCCTATTCATTTTAATAATTTATCTCTCTTTTAATAGTACAAATATACAAAAATAATGAGATATTAATATCTCAAATAAAAGGGATACAACATTATTCTTTTAAGATCATTCGCATTGTTACTAGATTTAATTAATTCCTTGTACAATATACATGACCAACTAATATAATGACTTCTTATTTTTTCAACATATACATTCAATTTATGCAAAGTCGTAATGTAGAGTAAATCAATAATATGGCATAGAATACCATATTATTGATATTATTTCTCATAATGATTTACTCTCCATAAAAGCTAAATGACAAATCAAATTTATTGCCCATGTTGTCAAAAAAGTAGATATCTATCACTTGCTGGTCTTCAGAATCAGAGGTGTAGTATAAGCGAAATTCCTCATTAGATAAGTTATAAGTGTCATTGGGTAAAAAGATTGTACCATCATCCAATCGTAATTCTCCGTTTCCATCGGGCTGAAAGTATCGTAAGAAATACTTTGTGTTGGCATACTCTCCAGAGCGTATCAGCTGACATCGAATTTCGGCAGTTTCGCCTACTTTCAACCTTTTGGGAACAGGTAAGTGAGTAACTTTGAATTCATAACTCTGCTGAATATCCAAATTATCGCTACAGGCACACGCTATTGTGGCAAGCAATAGCGTAAATATTAGGTAAGACAAGGGTTTCAATATAGTTGCTTTCATTTCTATAAATTTAATCGTTGATAATTAGTTTGATACCGACTCCAACTTGGAGGTGTATTTTGTTGATTGATGAGCCAAATAGCAGTCGTTCTCTAGCATGAACTAGCAAGACTGCTCTATCTGACAAGAAGGTTTCTATCTCCAAACTCAATGCTCCACCATAAAGAAAGGCGTCTTTGCTAGTTATGGTAGAGCCATCAAACAACAACTTTTCGCCCCAATTGACAGTTTCGTAACCAGCCATTGCCGACAGACCAATAGAGAATAAGAATGTCTTGCGAGGGCTAGCGTAGTAGTTGAGATAATATCCTCCTTCAGCCGTAAATTGCGAGGTTGGTATCAGCTCCTCTTTGTACTGATGTTTCTTTTGCAAATATTCTGCACCAAATACCCAATGGTCGCCAAAGTGTTGGTAGTTGGAAAAAGCTAAACCCACAGCAAAGGCTTGTTTGTCGCCATTCTTTAGGTTGAGTCCATCAACAGCACTTGCAGTAAACTG